>JBBQII010000049.1:0-11373 GCA_038324795.1 Gemmatales bacterium | reverse complement strand
GTCCCAGGCGTTGGGCCAGAAGCACAGATCGACCACCCACCAGTCGTTCGGCACCTCCGCCTGGTTCAACGCCGGCAGCAGCTTGTCGAAGTCCAGCTTGCCGGTGCCGAACGGGTTGTGCGTGCTGGTGTTGTGCTCGTTCAGGGTACCGTCCGAATCGATCAGATGCACGTGGGTGATCTTGCCCTTCAGCTTCTCGAGCAGTTCCAACTCACCGCCCGGCAGCGTTTCCTTCTGCCCCTGCTGGTTGGCCCCGACGACCGCGCACATGTGGGCGTGGCAGGTGTCGTACAGCACGCCGAAGTTGCTGTTCCCCTTGCCGCGTACGGCATCGACAATCTTGATCACTTCGGAAGGCTTGTTGAACACGAAGCCCGGCTCGAATTCCCAGCAGATGTTCAGGCCGAAGTCGGCGGCGATCTTGCTGCACTTGTCCCAGACGCTGACGAGCCGGTCCATCCCCGCCTGATAGCCGATCTTTTTGCCTTCTTCGGTATCGAAGTAGTCCGGAGCCAGCACCGTATCGACACGGATCGTCTTCACATCGAGGTCGCTGGCGAACGCGGCCCAGCCGAGGAATGCGGTCGTGTAGGCGGCCGGGATCTCATCGAGGATGCTCACACCCGGCGTCTTGAACGCCCACAGGTCGATGGCGATGCCCGACAGGGCCAGGCCATGGTCGGCGATTTCCTTCTTCAGCTTTGTGCGTGCGGCTTTCGTCGGGTGCGTCGCCGGGCTGGGGTGCGGGCCGAAGCTGCCGAGTTCCACGCCGTCGTAACCGAGGTCCTGGAGTTTGTGCAGGATGACGTGGAAATCGTTGGTGGGGGACTCCTGGTTGAACAGGTAAGCCCAGGTGCCGATGGAGAGCTTCGCCTTCATGTCGACAATCCTCATACGGGGATGGGTGGTATGGGGAAAGTTTATGGAATGTGCCGATCGCAACCAGCGATCCGCGGTGGGTGCCGACAGCGCAAGTTTGGCTCCGGAACCCGTTGATGACGCGAGCCAAAGGCCCGAGTGTGTCCGTTTGGGGAAGATTGCCAAGCGGGACACGAATGTTTACCTGCCGAGATTGACCCGCCAACCCGAATCGGGCAGTATCCTTCCGTGGAACAAGTGAACTCGCCCGTGAACAAATGTGTCCGTTCCGCATGACACGAGATAAATGCCCGACCATGGCAGACGAACATCCTGACGCACCAGCGGATGGCACGCCCAAGTTAACTGGAGGACGAATGATGTATCAGCAGACAATCCGACCGACCCGCAAGCAGCATCGCCGCGATGAAGACGGTACCCGACGTTTGGCCGGCCGGATGGTCCTTTGCCTGGGTCAATTGGCAAACGCCGCCGTCATCGAGCGGTACTTCCAGGAACGTGGCTGGCGGGTACATCTGGCCGAATCGGGCATCCAGGCCCGTCAGCTCGTGCGCGAACAGCGTGCGTCGGTCGCGCTGTTGGCCGAGGAAGCCACGGACCAGGAAAGCGGCTGGCTGACCTGCTGGAAGCTGCTGCATGAATCGCCGAAGACGCGCGTCGTGGTGCTGGGCAGCAGCCACGCCGAACGCGGCGCTCGCCGCGCGGAGATCGTCGGTGCGGAGCGCTACCTGCACGAAAGCGAGTCTGCCGCTACGGTGTACCGGGCGTTGATGGCGTGAACACCGTCAAGAAATCTGTCGCGTTCTGCCAGATTGGAATACACTGTTGTTGGCTGACGGACGGCCAAACCCGCTGTCCGGCACCTTTCCCGCCCACTGTCGAAGTTCATCAGCCGAGGTTGCAGATGGGTCACTCAACTCTTTTGTTCGGCACTCCTTCGTTCATCGAAGGTTTCGCACGCTCGATTGACATCGCCGGCGTGCTGACCGAGTTCAACGCGAGTCTTTCGCCCCGCCAGTCGGACAGCCTGGCGACGTGTTCCGATTGGGCGGCGGTCGGTGCCGACCTTTGGACTGCGTTGTCGGAATCGCAAAATGAACTTCCGGAGCATTCACTTGAGTCGCCAAAAGAAGAGTACGCCAAAGCCAGATAGTCCCGTAACGCCCAAACCTGCGTCCCCTGAAAACATCGCTGTCGGCCGATTGCAGGTTGAGCATTCACAATTCTCCGGGCCGATACCGCCACCCGAGTTTCTCGCCCGATACGATGCAGTTCTGCCGGGCTTGGCGGATCGCATCGTTCGAATGGCCGAGAATCAGGCAAATCATCGGCATAGCTTGGAAAGTCTGGCAATCAAGGCAGAAATTAACCGAAGCTATCTGGGTATGGCCAGCGGACTGCTGGTCGCGCTTACGGGCATCGGCAGTGGAGCCATTCTGATTTATCACGACAAGATTGTGGCCGGCAGCGTCTTCGCAGGCGCAACGTTGGTGAGTCTGGTAGGCGTATTTGTGTATGGAGCGCGTACTCGTCGAAAGGAACGCGAAGCGAAGACGAGGATCCTGGCTGGCGAGTGAGCGTTCCTGTTGCCGGATCCGAAGAGCTTCAGTCCGGAAATTGCCATCACCACCACGCTTGTTGCTCGGGATCAATTTCAATCGGATGAAGTTCAATCGGATGAAGCGATCGCTGAATTCTCTCGAACTCACCCGACGCGTTCAAGTTGTCCGCACAAACGACAATCTGGCCTGGTGTCAGATTCACTTCGATGGCCATGCGAACCGCGACATTATCGAGCGTTTATCCTTCATCCAGTTCTTTGACCATCTGCACCGCGCGTTCTTTCGCTCGAAGATACTCCTCACGGAAGAGTTCCGGCACCTTCGCCTCACGCGGCACTTGGGGCATTGACATACAGCCGAGATACCGGAGAGTGTTCGCAACAACGAAAGCGGGGGTGAGGATCATTGAGATGGCGCCCCACCAACCTAATCCCAGATTGATGAGGTTGAACTTCCAGTAGTACCGGTGGGCGCATTTCTTGCAGAACAGCCCCGACACATTTACTTCCTGCCGAAGGAAAAACATGCCGACATTGTAAACGAAACTTGTCCTTCGTGTCGGTGCTTCGATGCCGCAATACTCGCACAACAGTTCAGTACGAAGCCGTTCTTTGATCGAGGGCACTACGTTCATCTTCTTCGGCTCCAAATTTACACGCTACACCTTAATCTGAAACTCGCACTCCACTTCCACCGCGATGTTCCCCGGCAGGGCGACCATGCCGACAGCGCTGCGGGTGCCGACGCCGGCGTCGTCGCCGAAGACTTCCTTCATCAGTTCGGAGAAGCCGTTGATCACCTTGGGATGATCGTGGAAGTCCGCCGTGGAGTTGACCATGCCAAGTGTCTTCACGATGCGCACGACTTTGTCGAGCGAGCCTAGATGTGCCTTCACTGTAGCCAGGATTGCCAGGCCGACCTGCCGGGCGGCTAACTTCCCCTCCTCCATCGTCAGGTCGGCACCGACTCGGCCGGTCATCAGCGTCTTGTCGTCTTTCCACGGGCCATGGCCCGAGATCAGGAGCCGATCGCCGAGCGTCAGCGCGGTCTTGTAGACCGCGATCGCTTTCGGGGCCGGCGGCAGCGTCAGGTGCAGTTCCTGGATGCGGGTCTCGGGTGTGCTCGGCATGGCAGGGTCACTCGGTGAGAGGGAGAATGCGACCCTGAAACTCTAGCAAATCACCCGGCCAGTCGCCACGCGGCAGCCTTTGGGAACTCGATGATTGCGTCATCCGGAACGGCGGAACCGTAGAACGACTCACCCGCTTCGGCTCGCCGCTGCAGTTCAACGCACGGCTCGAACCGGCGACCGAATCGCTCCGAGAACTCCGCCAGGCGGTCCACCACGTTCGCCAATCCGAGTTTGTCCGCATGAAGCAGCGGCCCGCCGCGATGGGGTGCCCAGCCCATGCCGCGTGCCAAACCAAGATCGACCAGCGCGGGATCGAGATCGCTTTCATCAGAGAGTGCCGCGGCTGCCTCGTTGATCGTGCGCAGGATCAGGCGTTCAACACCCAGTTCCAGCGATTCTTCCGGGTCGAAGACATAATGGCTGATCACGTCCTCATCGCTGTCATTCCAATTGATCATGCGTGCGAGTTGGCTCGGCCGAGTTCTTCCGCCTCGATAGAGATAGAAGCCTTCGCCCGACTCGCGACCGTCGCAGCCGAAACCGCGCATGCGCTCCAGCAGCAGGTTACGCGCGAAGCGGTCACCGCGTGCGAGTTGCATATTCTCGGTAAGGTTCGCCAATCGTTGGAAGCCGATGCGATCGATCTGTTCCAGCGGGCCGGCCGGCATGCCGAACCGGCGCAGGTCACGGTCGATCGCTTCCGGCGGCAACCCCTCGGCCACCAGTTGCACTGCTTCAGACAGGTAGTTCATGCGGACGCGAGTCACCAGTCGGCCTGGCCGATCGCCGACAACCAGCGGCAGCCTGCCCCAGCCGCGCAGCCACTCGCAAAGACTTGCAAGTGTCGATGAATCAGTGGCCGGGGCCCGTACAACTTCGACGAGCGAACCGCGCGACGCCATGTCAACCGGGTGCAGCCCGACGAGCCGGCCGGGGCGCTGCATCTCGGCCTGCATGGCTTCAATGCGCAGCGTGGTGCTGGTACTGGCGATGATGGTACGCGGTCGCAGCTGGCGTTCGAGTTCGCTGATGATTCCCCGCTTGATGCCAAGGTCTTCGTCGACTGCTTCAATGACCCATTGAACGCGGTCAAAGCCGGTCCAATTGGCCGTGCGGCGGATCGCCTTGCGGAGTTGGTCAGCCGTCGCGCGAGTCATTTCGCCCGCCTGCAGCTTGCCGGCAACGACATTGTCGATGCGTTCATTGGCGGCCGCGAGCGTTTCTTCGGCGTACTCCTGCACGACCACGTCGCTGCCGTGCATGGCGAAGAAGACTGCCAGTTGCGCACCCAGTTCACCGCCGCCGACGATGCCGAGCCGTTCAGGTCGGGCCGGCGTCGGATTGATCGGCTCCGGATAGATTCGCGACGGCTGCTCAGCGAGGCGGGCCTGCGCCAACGCCGTACGGCATGCATCGGTGTCGAGCAGCACTGGCATAAGCGCCCGCTCGGCCGCGAAGCCTTCCACTGCCGACGAGATGCCGGCCCAGACGGCGCGATGGATCGCCCGTACCGCAGGGCGTTCCGCCCCATCGACATCATCAATGAGAGTGTCAGTCGCTCGATAAGTCATCCATCGACCGAAAGAAGTGCCGATCGCGAGGCGTTCAACGAGCCGGCGCGGGGTCGGCAGGGGCCGAGCACCGTCCTGCAGTTGGTCGACCAGGGTTTGCAGTCGCGCCTTGAATTCCCGCGGTTCGCACAGGTGATCAATCAGGCCGATGCGCAGTGCCTGCCCGGCCGAAACCCCTTCACCATTCAGCAGCAGGTTGAGCGCGGGCCGAAGGCCGATCAGTTTCGGCAGGCGCACAGCGCCACCCCAACACGGGGCGAGGCCAAGATGTACGTCAGGAAACGCAAAACTCGCCCGCGGCGCTGCGACCACGAAACGGCGATCGCAGGCGAGGGCCAGTTCCAGCCCCTGCGAGCGGCAGGCCCCTTCGATGACGGCCACGGTGGTCATGTTCGGCCGCAGATTGCTCAGCATCTGCAGCGTCTGCTGCCCACGGCCGGCGAGTGCGGTTGCATCAACCGATTCGTATTCGTTCAGATCGAGGCCCGTGCAGAATTCGCCGGATTTGACGCTGCGGACCAGCAGCACATCCACGCACGGCAGACCGCGGATGGCCTGTAACGCCGCGTCGAGTTCATCCAGCATCGAGGTGGTCAGGCGATTAGTCGGCGAGTCATCGCGGTCGAGCCAGAGGGTGGCAACCTGATCGTCGAACTCGACACGGATGTTCGGTGATTCATACAGCATGGTCGGTCGCTTCTCCCATCCTTGGAAGGGGAAACGACCGTGGAAATGATCAATGATCACGGTGCTTCCCTGCCCGCGGCGATGCTCATTCAGCGATGCAGTCATCATGACGGCATCATGCAGTCCGCTGATCTTGGCAGGAAACCGGCCACCCCGTCAAGGCGACTTCGCCGACTTCATAAAACAGCCGCATGAACGACTCTCTCATTCACAGCGAAGTCCCCGGCTACCCGTGCCGCCGCGGCAAGGTGCGCGACGTCTACGACCTAGGCGAATCGCTCATTATCGTCGCCAGTGATCGCATCAGCGCCTTCGACTGGGTACTGCCGACACCGATCCCGGGCAAGGGCCGCATTCTGACCGAACTGTCCTGCTTCTGGTTCACTCTGCTCGGTGTACCGAACCACATCATCAGTACTGACTTAGCCGACATGCCGGCCGCGTTCCGGTTGCCGGCATTGGTGGGCCGAACGATGCTCGTTCGCAAGACGACCGTGGTGCCGATCGAGTGCGTCGTTCGCGGCTACCTGGCCGGCTCGGGCCTGAAGGAATATCGGGCATCGGGAACGGTGTGCGGTGTGCCGTTGCCGGCCGGCCTGCGCGAAAGCGACATGTTGCCCGAGCCGATCTTTACCCCTGCTACCAAAGCCGAGACGGGACATGATGAGAACATCTCGTTCGAGCGCATGGTTCAAGAAGTGGGTCTGAAGACCGCGGACGAATTGCGAGCTCGCAGCCTGAATGTGTACGGCCAGGCCGCCGAACACGCGCTGGGTCGCGGCGTGATCATCGCCGATACGAAGTTCGAATGGGGCCGACTGCCATCAGACGAAATCATCCTGATCGACGAAGTGCTGACACCCGACAGTTCAAGATTCTGGCCCGGCGACCAGTACGCCCCCGGCCGGGCACAGGCATCGTACGACAAGCAGTTCGTGCGCGACTGGTTGGAATCAACAACATGGGACAAGAACAGCCCACCCCCGGAATTGCCGTCGGATGTCGTGGAGAAGACACGGGAGAAGTACGCGGAAGCGTTGCGGAAGCTGGCGACGAGGTGAGAGAATCGACTCGCATGTACACTTGAACAGATTGCGACTACGTGTTATTGTTTTATCTGCGGCAATAAGAGGATCGGCCAACGTACTCATTTCATGGTCAGTTCGATTGGATGATGAAGGAAAATTTGGCGTGGACTTGCAATGGTCGTCGGCGATGCAACAGGTTTACTTCAAACAGGTTGTGCTGCCCGTCATGAACGACGCGAGAACCGATTGGGAATCGGAGAGTCGACTAGGATTTCCATTCAAAGTGATTCGTGATGAAGTGATCAGGAAGGGACTGTGTGATTTTGACGTTGGACACAGCCATCCAACGTACGGATCAGTGACTCCGTCAGAAAAGGCGCTGCTGTACTGCTTCTGTAGCATGCGTGCCCATTTCTTTGAGGCACTGAGTGCTTTTCGACATTTCCATACAGTCATTGATGGGCTGTTGGCCTGCAACGGCGACAAGATATTCTTAGACCTCGGTTGCGGGCCGGGAACGGCCGCGTTGGCATTTGCTGAGCAATTTGGACCGGTCGAGATGGGGTACGTTGGTATCGATTGCGCAAAGTCCATGTTGGACAAGGCAGGCGAAATGCTTGCAGCGGCCAAGCTGCAGAAGCTGGTAGCGATGTCTTCACCGTTTATCGGCTCGCAGACGTTTGATATCGCAGGCCGAATGGCGACGGGCTTCAGCAAAGCGACATCGGTAGTCATCAACGCCAGCTACCTGTTCGCCAGTCATTCCCTGGACGTCAGCAAGATTTGCGATGTGGTGCTCGCCCTGAAAAACTGCACTGACGTACAGCAACTGATATTTGTCTATATCAACTCGCCCAACACACTTGCAGGCAAGAAGTACGAAACGTTCAAGCGTCGAATGCACGGGCAGTTCACTGGCGACGACCAGACGTGGGCCTCGATCACGTTTCGCAAGAAAATTGCAGGCCCGGATGTCGGCACGTCGACATATGTCCGCCAACTGTTGGTTTTCAAGGAATGAGGTTGCCATGATTGTTCAGCCGAGTCTGTTTGACGACGAAACCCTGTCGGATTCGCTTGATACAGCGGTAACGATCGACGGATTGTTCTACCTTCCCGAGCTGCTGGATCGGCATTGCCAAGCGTCAATCGTAAATCAGGTTGACTCTCTCCCCTGGATGAGCGACCTGAAGCGACGCGTACAGCACTACGGTTATCGTTACGACTACAGATCCCGCCGAGCGGACCCAACAATGTACTTGGGAGCATTGCCTGACTTCGCGATACCTGTTGTTGATCGACTGTTGGAAGCAGGCCTGATGCCTCATCGAGCGGATCAATTGATCGTAAATGAATACGAGTCTGGGCAGGGAATCAGCGCCCACGTCGACTGCGAACCGTGTTTTGGAGAAACCATCGCGATGGTCAGCCTTGGCTGGGCATACGAGATGGACTTCATTCACGAAGGCACGCGGGAAAGCCGTTCAATACTGCTAGCGGCCGGAAGTGCTGTTGCCATCAGTGGGGCAGCGCGGCATCACTGGCTACATCAGATCCGTGCACGAAAAAGTGACCGGGGGATTCCACGCAAACGACGCATCTCGCTGACGTTCCGCAACATCTTGTTGAGTTGACTCCATCACTTCATCATCCGCCCCAGAATCAGCCCGACGCCGAACACAAGCGCCAGCAGCACGACGCCGCCGACGCTCAGCCATGTGAGCTTCGATGCGGAGATGGTGATGCCGTGCTGGAGCGGCGGCGGACTGTAGACTGTTGGCTTGGGCGGCGCGGGCGGCGGCGGTGGTGCCACCGCGACGGGGGCCGGCGGCGGCACGTACGCTCTTACTTGCGGGACTGACGGGAACGGCACGATCGCGGGTGGGGCCGGGTCGGTGCCGTCTCCACCGGTGCGGAACGTGGGGCGTTCCTCAAGTAGTGCATCGACATCGCTGTTTTCGAAAAGTCTCATGCGCCCGGCGGCAACCGCGGCGGAGATGACTTCTTCGTCTTCCGTCCCCGGGATATCGTCATCCGCATTCGATTCCACATCGGAGGGGTCCGGCGTCGGAACGATCAACTTCTCGGCACAGTGCGGGCAGTTCACCACCGCGCCGGCCTTGCGGCGGGCGATTCCCAGAAGCTTGTCGCAGTAGACGCATCGGAACCGGATCGGCATGTGAGGCTCGCTTCGGGGCGTCGTGGGATCCTGGGAGAGTGGCACCGTCTGTTCCACCTATTCTCGCCCAATGGCCCGGATGCCGCAACTGCATGCTTGACGAATCGGCGTGATCGGTCACAATGGAGGCAGTCTGTATCGGTCGTTTCGGCGAGGTGCCCGTCGAACTGCCGTCTTGGAGACGCTTACGATGCTTTTACAACGCCTGGTCGGTTTCGCCGTCGCCGCCGCCGGCCTGATGGCACTTCCTCTGCATGCCGATGTCGTGATCCTGAAAGACGGTTACGCCATCCACGGCAAGGTCGGCAGCGAGATCGGCGTCTTCTTCGATCCACTGACCGGCGAGCAGATCGCCTCCAACAAACTCGGGGGCCTGAATCTGGCTGACGACGGCCCGCGTCTGACCGCCTTCAGCGCCCACTACAAACGCGTTGGCGATGTCGACCCGCAGAACAAGTTCGCCGCCCTCGTTCAGATCACCCGGCCGATCCAGTACTACAAGTCGCGGTTCCCACTGCCGCCCGTGCTGGACCTGTCCTCGAAGACCGAGTTCAACGAAAAGTGGCAGCGTACGCTGATTTACAGCAACCCCGCCCAGCCACGGAACCCGTACCGCATCGAGCAGCAGATTGATCTGCTGACGCCGCACTACCTGCGGATGATGTCGTACACGCATCAGTGGGCATCGTACTATCTGACGAAGGAGATCGGGCCCGAGCAGGTCCGCAAACTGCTGTCGATGCACCCGGACTTCCTTGAGCCGAAGGGGCCGGATGGCGACAAGCGCGCTAAATTGATCCGCTTTCTCATTCAGGCCGACTGGTTGCGCGAAGCCGAAGAAGAGATCGACAAACTCGAAAAGGCGCTGCCGGCTGAAGCGAAACGCGTCAACGAGTTCCGCGAGACGATAGCCGAGACCCGCCTGGACCAATCGCTTGCCGAAATCGAACGCGCCAAGGAAGCGGGGCAGCACGGCTTCGCCCGGCGGAACCTGGCGAACGTGCCGAAGAACCAGGCCAACGCCAGGACGGCCCTGAAGGTAGCCGGGCTGAAGGCCGAGTATGACGCACTGTCAACGAAGTTCGACAAGGCCGCGCAGCATCTGAAGGAACTGGCCACACTGGCTGAACCGAAACTCTTCAAGGACCTGATCGAATCCGCCGTGGAAATCGAGCGTGAACTGCACATCGATTCGATCGGCCGGCTGGAACTGTTCATCACTCTCGCCGATCAGGCGGCCACGGCGCGCATGGCCATGAAGCTGCCGCAGCACAGGCCGGAAGAACTGCTCTCGGCCGCGATCTGCGGGTGGTTGATGGGGAATACCGCGACGGAAACATCGGTCACGACCGCCCGCAAACGGATCAAGGCACGCAAGATGGCGCTCGCGTATCTGCGTGACACGAACAGCGCGAAGCGACGCGAGAGCTACGTCACGTACGCTGCCGATGCCGATGCACTGCCGTTCGACGAACTCGAAAAGCTGATCTCGCTACTACCGCCGCCCGATGCGGAGAAGGACACGGGCGATGCGGCCGTGACGAAAAAGAGCGGCCCTTTGCCCGAGATTGTTCGCGGCGTGACCTACCTGCTGAAACTGCCGCCCGAGTACCACCACAGCCGGTCGTATCCGCTGCTGATCATCCTGCCGCAGGGCGGCGAAGAACCGGCGGTAGCGCTGAAGCGCTTCGGCGACCTGCCCGCCCAGTTCGGTTTCGTCATCGCGGTGCTCGACTGGTCTACGGGGTTCAACACGTCGTATGGTGGGACGGAAGAAGAGCAGATGATGGTGACCGGCCTGGTCCGCCACTTGCGGCGGACACTGCAGATCGATTCGGATCGTATCTTCCTGTTCGGCGATGGCCAAGGGGCCAACTTCGCCATCGACATGGGGGCCACGCATCCCGATTTGTTTGCCGGAATCATCCCGATGATCCCCGCGCCGGACTGGCAAAGCTTTCGCGTCTTCCAGTACTGGAAGAACTTCCAGAACCTGCCGGTCTACATGATCGTCGGCGACAAGGCCGGCGACGCGGTCAAGACGATCCGCAGCATCCTGACCGAATGGATGCCGCGCGGCTACCCGGCCATTGCCGTCTCGTACAAGGGCCGCGGCTACGAATGGTTCGGCGAAGAGTTGCCGTACGTTTTCGACTGGATGAGCCGCAAGAAACGGCCGACCGCATTTCCCGAACTGGGCAAGACTAACGAGGAATACCGTACGGTTCGGGCGAGCAGCAACCGCTTCTATTGGATCAGCACCGATGAGATTGAACCGGCCTCGCTGTACAATCCGGAGCGCCCTGCCCGGCAGTTCAACCCGGCTAAACTGCAG
>JBBQII010000048.1:0-11447 GCA_038324795.1 Gemmatales bacterium | reverse complement strand
GACCCGCACAGAACGGCGACGCTGCCCGCGTTGCCGAGGCTGAACTCCTGCGTCAGCGTGTTCGCGGCATCGACTTGTGAGAGGGCGGCTTGTTCACTCGCCTTATCGGTAACAAGGTATGTTGACTGCGACCCGGCTCCGTCGCGCGGTTTCAGGACGAACGGATATGCCAACGACTCATCGCCCAGCCGTACCGTCCGCGGAGTCGGGATGCCGTGTTCGTTAAAGTGCCGTGCGAGTGCCCATTTGTCGGCGGCGAGCCGAATGGCCTCGGGCGAAGGCCCCAGCAGCCTGCCGCCTGCTTTCTGTACGCGGGTGCAGCATGTTTCCAGGATGCCATCCGTCTCCGGGGCGATGATCAGCGACCAGTCCGACCGTTGCGCCCGCTTTTTGAACTCGTCGACCGATGCCGATTCGAGGATATGAACGTCAATACCGGGAATCGCCAGAAGGTCGGCGGCAATCGCATCACGCATCGCCCGTCCTTCGCGGTACAGCGACGAATCGCGGGTGCCGACGGCGGTGACATGCTCGTATAGAAAGATCGATGTCACGTGCGTTCCCACAGAGCGGCAAACTGCAGGGCATTGGTCAGCTTCCCCATCAAGCCGGTGTGGCATACTGCCGGATGGATCAACTTCACGAGGCGAAAACCGGCATCTTCCATGACAGGAAACCAGTCCCACTTGTACTGGTACTCGTAAAGGCAGGGGATGCCGAACTTGCGATTGCCGAGTTCGTCGAGGATCGCCAGGCCGTAGCGTCCGGCCCGCGTTCGCCAGGTGTGGTCCTTTAACACGAACAGCCGATTAGTGCAGCGGGCCAGATCGCGGAGGCTCGCTGCGGGGTCGGGGCAGTGGTGCAGCACGTCGACGCTGTAACACAGGTCGAACGCGCGATCGGTAAACGGCAGGCGGGATCCGTCGTACAACTGCGGTTCGAGAAAGACGTGATCGCGGCGTTTGACGTCGATCGCGGTCAGTGGGCCTATGCATTTCTTCTGCAGTAAATGCGATGCGAACCAGCCGTCGCCAGAACCGAAATCGAGCGTGGTGCCGATGGGACTGCGCTCGGCGAGCAGTTGCTGCAGTATTGGCAGTATGCGTTGACGGTACGGGTTCATACAGCTTTCCGCGACAGGGTGACGTAGACACTGGCGTTGGTCGATCGAATCGCGTAAGGCGTGACCGCGTCTTCCAGTTTCGCCCGCAGGTTCATGATGACCGCCAGCGGGCCGACGAGCAGTGAGCCCAGCACGGGAATCTTGCGAAGCACTTCGCGGTAGGCGATCAACCGGACCATGAGCGTCCAGGCGAGCGGTCCGGCCACGGGGATCGTGGTTTCGTTTGTCAGGCCGCGTGCCTTGATTTCATCTTCGAGGCCGGGCCGCGTCCAGCGCCGGAAGTCAGTCGGATGCGGATGGTACAGCCAGGTGCCATGGGTCGAAAGCAGCAGCCAGCCGCCCGGTTTCAGGATGCGATGGCATTCGCGCAAGTACAGGTCGATGTCCCAGACATGTTCGAGCACCTGAAACGAGACGACGCCATCAACGGAGTTATCAGGGATCGCCAGCGGTTCGCCGGGGATGATCTTCACGTCCACCGGTCCATCGAGATCGCAGGCGACATACTTGCAGCCGGTACCGGTGAAAACGGCCTCGTAAGGTCGATCGCCGCAGCCAAAGTCGACAATGGTCTGGTTGTCACGAAGCAGATTTCTATCGAGCACCAGCCGATCGATTGCCTGCCGTAATCCCGAAAGGGCGAGATAGTCATGATGCCATATGCGAGGCTGCGATCGACGATGGCCATGCGACATGCGTTCTCCGGCGATGGGCACACCACAGCGGGGCGTGCGCTAGACACTGTAACCCAGCGCCATCGTCAGCGCTTCTTCGCGCGTGCCGATAGTGCCTTCCAATTGGGCTTCACGGACGGCATCCAGGATGTTCTTGTACGCGGGGCCGGCCGGGATTCCAAGGGTGGTCAGGTCGTCGCCCGTGATCAACGGCGGCGGGTTGAGCACGCCGGCGGGCGTGTCGCACAGGAAACGTTCGCAGAACTCGACATGTCCAAGCGGCTTGCCGGTCGCGCGCGAGTCGGCCCGGTGCAGGGCCAGCAACTCGCCGATGCCGGGATGGATGAGGATTTTCTTCAGCCGGCTGACCCGCATCACTTCCGCGTCACACAGGTACTGGTGCTTTTCCACGAGCCATTCGATCCGCGCACGCTCGATGTTCGAAAGCTTTAGCCTCAGGTTGATCTCCGCGGCCATTCGCTTGCCGACATGCTCATGTCCGTGGAAGGAGAATTTGTCTCCCACTCGGCCTGCAGTGCGGCGTTTTCCGATATCGTGCAGCAGCGCCGCGAAGGCCAGCGGGAACGAGACCGGTTGTTCCAGCAGGTCGAGTACTTGGAGCACATGTTCCCACAGGTCGCCCGTCGGCGCGGCCGGAGGGCCTTGCGGAAGGCCCTTCATCTCAAGCGCTTCGGGTAGGATCGGTCCCAGCAGCTGCAGGTCGTCCATCAACCGCATACCGCGGGCCCGGCGCGGGTGTACCAATAGCTTGCGCAGTTCTTCCGCGATGCGTTCGGCACTGACGACGCTGATCTGGCCGGCCATGGCGCGGATGGCTATGGCGGTCGCTTCGTCCATTTCGAGGTCAAAACGCGTGGCCATGCGCACGGCCCGCAGCATGCGCAGCTTGTCCTCCGTGAACCGGTCGAGCGGGCTGCCGATCGCGCGCAGTCGCTTCGTTTGAAGATCTTCCTGCCCGCCGACGTAGTCGATCAATTGGCCGGCCAGCGGGTCGAAGAACATGCCGTTGATGGTAAAGTCGCGGCGCAGTGCGTCTTCGCGAGGGTCGCAGTACGTGACTGAATCGGGTCGGCGACCATCGCTGTATTCGCCATCGCTGCGGAAGGTGGCCACCTGCACCTTGAGCGGCCGCGGACCGAGGACTTCGACGACGCCGAAGCTCAGGCCCACGGCCACTGTGCGGCGGAATAGCGTCTGCACTTGCTCGGGCCGGGCATTGGTGGCGACGTCGTAGTCGGCGGGGTCGAGGCCGAGGAGTTGATCGCGCACGCATCCACCCGCCCAGTAAGCGGTATGACCCGCATCGACCAGGCAACGGACAACGTCGGTGGCGAACTCGCGTTCGGTCATGCGGAAGCGTCGGCCACGGCCTCTTCCGGGAGGTCGCTCAACGGCCGAACCCAGACGAAAAGCATGTTCCGGCCATACTTGCGGCAGTCCCAGTTGTCGGGTTCCGGCAGTCGATCAGCGGCAAATCCGGTTTCCCCCTGCACGGTGATGGTGGAATCTTCGGGGACTTTCTCCATCAACTTCACGACCATCGCGAGGAATTCATCGAGGCGGTGTTCCAGATCAGCAAATGGAGGGCTCAGGAAGATGTTCACCGGCCCGGCAGGCGGCAGCCAGCGCTCCGCCCAGCGGTAGACATCGACCTTGAACACCTGGCTGATGCGTTCGATCTCGAAACGCTTCAGGTGCCCGGCAATGCCCGCCGCCAGGCGGGAGTCAAGTTCGAGGAAGGTCGCTTCCGAGGCGCCGCGACTGATCGCTTCGAGCCCGTTGGCCCCGGTACCGGCGAAGACATCAAAGAAAGGCCGCTTCGGCACGGCGTTGCCGAGAATGCTGAAAAGCGCCTCGCGCACCATCTGCGGAGTCGGCCGAAGGTCTTCGTGAACGATGCAATCGAGTTTACGCCCGCGCAGCGTCCCGGCCACAATGCGAAGTTGTGTACGTACGTGTTCCATAAGTGTAGTGTATACCGGAAGTCCAAAGGTTCGATTGTCCGCTCGGAGCCACGGGACTGCATTAGATTGAAACAGGACCGGATTTGCCCTCTTTGGAGATTCAGTAATGCCCACTTTTGAGCAGGCAAATCGGCCGTTGCGGATTACGACGCCGCTGGGCAAAGATGCCATCTTTCTCAAGCAATTGTCGGGAACCGAGGCCATCTCGCAACTGTTCAACTTCACGGTTGAACTGCTGGCCCCGGTCGACAAACCGATCGATTTCGGCAAGATTCTCGGCCAGGCGGTCACCATCGAGCTGGACCATAAGTCGGGCGAGCCGCGCTACTTCCACGGCCATGTCTCGAAGTTCACGCAGGGCGGCCGCGATCAAGATTTCACCCGTTATCGGGCGGAGATCGTACCCCAACTCTGGTTCCTGACCAAGCGGACCCAAAGCCGGATTTTTCAGCACATCACCATTCCAGACCTGCTGAAGAAGTTGCTGGCGGGACTGAAGACCGACTTCGAAATTCAAGGCACGTTCGAGAAGCGGGACTACTGCGTCCAGTACAGGGAAAGCGACTTCGATTTCGCGTCGCGGCTGATGGAAGAGGAGGGGATCTACTACTACTTCAAGCATGCCGATGGCGAACATACGATGGTGTTGGCCAACACCCCACAGAGCCACGCCGAACTGCCGATCGACAAGAAACTGATTTATGACGACCTGGCCGGTGGCAACCGCGAGGAACACCGCATCTCGTCCTGGGAGAAGTTGCAGGAGATCCGCTCCGGAAAAGTCACGTTGTGGGACCACTCCTTCGAGTTGCCGCATAAGCATCTGGAAGCCGACAAGCTGATTACGGAAAGCGTGCAGGTCGGCACCGTTACGCACAAGCTGAAGGTCGGCGGCGCGGAGAAACTGGAGCAGTACGACTTCCCCGGCGGCTACGCTCAGCGCTTCGACGGGATCGATCGCGGCGGCGGTGACCAGGCCGGTGACCTGGGGAAGATAAATCAGGACAACAAGCGCACCGTCACCATCCGCATGCAGGAAGAGACCGCGCCCGCGCTGCAGATTCAAGGCCAAAGCGATTGCCTGCAGATGAGCCCCGGCTACAAGTTCGTGCTCGAACGTCACTTCGATGCCGATGGCGACTACGTGCTGACCGACGTGCAGCATGAGGCGACGGTGGGTACCAACTACCGCGCCGGCGAGGGCGACGAACTGAAGTATTCGAACACGTTCACCTGCCTGCCGTTGGCCGTGCCGTTCCGCCCCGAACGATCCACCTATCGACCCACCGTTTACGGTTCGCAGACCGCGGTCGTTGTCGGTCCAAAGGGGGAAGAAATCTTCGTCGATAAGTACGGTCGCATCAAGGTTCAGTTCCACTGGGACCGCGAAGGGAAGAACGATGCGGACAGTTCCTGCTGGATCCGCGTTGCGACCATGTGGGCCGGGCGAAACTGGGGCATGCTCCATCTTCCGCGCATCGGGCAGGAAGTGATTGTCGACTTCCTGGAAGGCGACCCGGACCAACCGATTGTTGTGGGAAGCGTCTACAACGCGGACATGATGCCGCCGTTCAAGCTGCCCGACAACAAAACGCAAAGCGGTATTCAGACGCGTTCAACGCCTGGCGGCGGCAGCGCCAACTTCAACCAGATCCGCTTCGAGGACAAGAAAGGTTCCGAGCAACTTCATATCCATGCGGAGAAGAACCAGGACATTGAAGTCGAGAACGACGAGACACATACCGTCGGCCACGACCGCACCAAAACCATCGGCAACGATGAGACGACGCACGTCAAGCACGACCGCACTGAAACTGTCGACAACAACGAGACCATCACCATCGGCGCGAATCGGAAGGAGCAGGTCGGCATCAACGAGACGATCGCCATCGGTTCGAACCGGACGGTGACGGTCGGTGCCAGCGAAAGTGTCACGGTTGCCCTGACCCGCACGCACGCGGTCGGTATCAACGAAGCGATCGCTATCGGCGCGGCCCAGGAGACGGCCATCGGAGCGTTTCGCAGTATCACGGTCGGTGCCTATCAGACCGTTCAGATCGGCCTTACGCACGACGTTTCTGTCGGCAGTTCGCAGTCGACCACGGTGGGTAAGAACGACTCGCTGACCGTTGGCGAGAATCGTGTCGAACAGATCGGCAAGGATCACAGTGTTGCGATCGGCGGCAAACGGACGACCGCGATCAAGGAGGACGACACAACCACCGTTGGAAAGAATATCGTTATTGAGGCGGGTGACTCGATCGAGTTAAGGACGGGCGACGCCAGCATTACGATGAAGAAGGACGGCACCATCATCATCAAGGGCAAGGACATCACGACCGACGGCTCGGGTCAGGTGAACGTGAAAGCCGCCAAGAACATCACGATGAAGGGACAGAAGATCCTTCAGAATTAGCACGCCACCTAGCGAAACTCGGGCCCCGGGCGGCAGCGAGGAGCGGAAGCGTTCCTTGATGACGCCCGGGCTCTGTTATTGATCCACTTCCTTTTCGTGGTACACTTTTCCCCTGACTTTCACGCTCTCCCTATTTGGACTTCAATCATGCAATTCGCGCTCTCAGTCCTCCTCTTTTCTCTTGGTGCCGATACCAGGCCCGCCGGCGTGCCCGAGAATTACTCGCTGCTGTACTCATCCGACTTCGGCAAACCCGATGCGCTGAAGTCATTAGTCTTCACCGACCCTACGGCCTGGCGGATCGGCGAGGACGGTGGCAAAACGTTCCTCGAACAGCACAGGGCCAGCGCGTACAAGCCGACGCACCGCTCGCCGTTCAATTTCGCCCTGATCGACGGCAAGACGTTCGGTGACTGCATCATCGACGTCGAATGCCAGCAGACCAGCAAAGAGTATGGCCACCGTGACATGGTCTTCGTCTTTGGCTTCCAGGATCCGTCGAAGTTCTACTACGTTCACATTGCCACGAAGGCGGATGACCATGCCAACAACGTCTTCATCGTGAAGGATGCCCCTCGGCTGAAGATCTCGAAGGAATCGAACACCGGCAACGACTGGGGAATGAACGCGTGGAAGAAGGTGCGCATCGAACGCAAAACCAGTGACGGCACGATCAAGGTGTTCTTCGACGACATGACCATGCCGATCATGCTGGCTGAAGACAAATCGTTCGGCCCGGGTTGGGTCGGCGTTGGCACCTTCGACGATACCGGCCGCATCGCGGACATCAAAATCTGGGGCGATCGGGCGGAAAACAAGCAGGCCCCGGTGTTCAAAAAATAGACTGCTTGCCCGCCGGGCGCGGAAGTGGGCTTGAATCCCGAAATGCTTCTGAGTTAGGATTCCCGATCTCTCAACCTTGCAGGACGCATGATGCGTCCGGTTTCGCCGTCAGGAAGCGTGGCATCACGGATGAACAAGCGCATTCAGCCGACAGTTCCGGCATTGATCATCGGGGGATTGCTGATGTGGGGGTATTTCCCCACGGTCCGCGATCTCGTCATGAAATGGGCGACCGAACCGCAGTATTCACACGGTTTCCTGGTGCCGTTGTTCTCCCTCTACCTACTCTACCGATCGCGTGAACGCATGCCGACGACGACGGCACCGATGCCGATCGTCGGATATGCGATTCTCGCCGCCGCGCTCGCCTGTCGGGCCGGCGGGGCGATCCTGTTCTTCCTGCCGCTCGACGCCTTGTCACTGGTCCTGTGCATCACCGGCATTGTCTTTCTGTTCGGCGGTCTGCCGGTCGTGCGCTGGGCTTGGCCGGCCCTGGTGTTCCTTGTGTTTATGGTGCCGCTTGGCTACCAGATCGAACGCATGATGGGGGCCGAGCTTCAGAAGATCGCCACCATCAGCACCACGTTCCTGCTGCAGTGTCTCGGCCAACCTGCCGTCTCCGAAGGGAACCAGATCCTGATTGGGGAGGTGCGTCTGGGTGTCGTTGAAGCCTGCAGCGGCCTGCGCATGCTGATGACTTTCGCGGCCCTGTCGGTCGCGGCGGTGTTCCTGCTCGAACGACACTGGATCGTCAAAGGCCTGATCCTGGTGAGTGCCGTGCCGATCGCGCTTAGCACCAACATTCTGCGCATCACGGCCACCGGGTTGGCGAACATCTGGCTGGAGCACTATGCCGGCAAGGCCGATGTGCTGCAGTTCATGCATGACTTCAACGGCTATCTGATGCCAATCGTCGGACTGACGTTTCTCGTCACCGAGTTGTGGGTGCTTCGTTACCTGCTGATCGAACCCGAACCGGCCATGGCGTAGTTCATTGCTGACAAACGGCCACTGGGAAAGGATTCCCGATGATGACGCAAACCGCGCTGCCCTCACGTATTCCCGATGCGATCCCGGTCGATACGCCATCGATCCGGCTGCACGCGCCGGCGATGCGTTCACTGCCGGCCCCGGAGTTCGTCGCGCCTGCCGTGGCCCCCGGCATCAAACCGCTCGTCTATCTTAAGTACCGCTGGGTGATGGTGCTCTTCCTGGGCAGTCTGCTCGGCACGGCGCTCGCGGCGGCGGCGTGGAACATCATCCCTTCAAAGTACGCGACCTACTCGCTGGTTCGTGTTTACAGCACTGACCCGGTGCTGCATGCGAAAGAAGATGTGCAAGGCCGCAATGACTTCGCGATCTACCTGAAGTCGCAGGCGGCGATGATCAAAAGCAACTTCGTGCTCACATCTGCTTTGCGAGATCCGAACGTGGCAGCGCTGCAGATGCTGCGAGAACAGCCCGACCCGGTGCGCTTTCTCGAAGAGGAATTGCGCGTCGAGTATCAGGAAGGCTCGGAAATCCTCAAGATTCTACTGAGCGGAGATGACCCGCGCGCCATCTCACAGATCGTTAATTCGATTCAGGAGGCGTACTTCCGTGAAGTCGTCGACGAGGAAATTCTGCGGAAGAAATCGCGCCTGCGGCTGCTCGAAGATTCGATCACACGGATGCAGGACGAGGTTAAGCGCCGGCACGACCAGATCAAGCAGGCCGGCATCGGCACCCCTGCGGCCGACGCTGTGCCGGGACTCAGCGCTCATCTCGCGGCCAACCAGTTGATCCGCCTTCGCGAAACGTTGGGCAAAATTGAAAGCGATACCAACAGTTGGGAGAACCAGAAGAAGACGCTGGAGAAGAAGCTCGCCAATCCGGCGGATGAAGTGCCGGCCCTGCCGGCAGGCTATGTCGATTCGCTCGACAATGATGCCCGAATGCAGGTGATCAAGAAGAAGATCGACTCGATGAACACAAAGCTCGAGTATTTGGTGAAGTTGTCGAATGACCCGAACCTGGCGTCCGTCGTCGAGATACGGCAGAAAATCGCCGACGCCCAGCATGAGCGTGAACAGTTTCGCAAGGAGAGGGTCGATGAACTTCAGAAGTCTCAGGTGCCGATCGTCGAGAAGCGGCTGAAGGCCGAACTTGAACAGTGCACGCATTTTCTGAGTCAGCTTGCAGTACAGAAGACGAGGGCCGAAGAGGCGATTGCAGAATATCAGAAGACGTTGGCCAACTCCGGCGTCGGCGGCGAAGCGGAGGCAGACTTTCCGAAGATCGACGTCCGCGAACGGACCAAGATCATCACCGAGATGCTTGACAAGGCCAACCTGCTTCGCCTGGAAGTCAACGCTCCCAAGCGAGTCAACGACTTTCAACGGGCATCGGTTCCGATGAAAAAAGATATGAAGAAGCAGATTCTGGGCACCATCGTCGCCGGCCTGCTTGGCTTCGGACTGGTGGGGCTTGGCGTGGTGTTTCATGAAGCACGTGTCCGCCGGGCGCTGTCGCTGGCGGATGTGCAGAAACATGTCCTGGGGCCGTTGGCCGGGGTCTGGCCGGCGCGCTCGAACAATCTCCAGCAACCATTCAACGATGCGGTTGAGAAGACACGTACGCAGTTGTTCCAGCAGTTCTCCGGTCCTGGCGGCAAGCTCGTTGCCATCACCAGCGCGCTCAAGGAAGAAGGCAAGGGCTACCTTGCCTGGCAACTGGCGGAGAGTTGTGCGCTAGCCGGACATTCGACGCTGCTGGTTGACTTCGATCTACGCACGCCAACGCTGCATCGCTGGATGAAAGTCGAAAACGCCAAAGGCCTGTGCGATGTGCTGGCAGGGCGAGCCACTCTGCAGCAAGTGCTGGTGCCGCAGCCGAACGGACTAAACTTCATCCCGGCAGGGCCGTGGTCGGGCGATGTCCGCGCCGGCCTGCGGCACGAACGGCTCACAGCGTTTCTCGATGCGCTGCGGCAGCAATGCGATGTCGTTATTGTCAACACGCACCCGCTGCTCAACGTGGCGGAGACGTTCCAGCTTTGCCGGCTGGCGGACGGCATCCTGCTGAGCGTCGAACGGCAGGAGACACGGCTGCCGTTGGCGGCTCGAGCCCATGAGAAGTTGGCTACCGTCGGCTCGGAAGCCTTCGGAATGGTCTATCAGGGGGCAACTCCTGAAGAATGCCTGCATTGATCGACACTATTCACACCGGAGTTCAAGGATGAACCTTCGCCGGCTGCATCTGGGTATCGCCGTCATTGTGCTGGCCGCATCGGGCTATGTGCATGGCCGATGGACCAACCGCTGGAACAACGCCGGCGACGTGCACGGCATCAATCTGCTTGATGCCATCGACCGCGACATCGGCGACTGGCGCGCGGGTGACTACACGAAAGTGAACCCGGCGGAAATGCCAGTCGACACTCGCTGTGATACACGCCGTTTTGTGCCCTTGCGAGGCGGCAAGACAATCATGGTCTCGTTGACGTCGGGCAGTCCGAAGACGGTTGCCGTGCACACGCCGGACGTGTGCTATCTGGGAGCCGGCTGGAAACTGCGGGGTAGCGTGACGAAGCAGACTGTCCCACTTTCTCAAGGGTCGAATGCCGAGTTCTACCTGGCCGATTTCGTGAAATCGAGCGTGAGTGGATCGGAAACCATTCGTGTCCGATGGACGTGGACAAGCGACGGAACCTGGGGAGCGCCCAACTACCCGCGATTCACATACGCCGGTTCGCCCATCCTCTGGAAGCTCTACATGGTTCATCCCATTTCGGATGACGACGACTTGACCCGTGAAGACCCCTACCGTGCGTTCGCCGCCGACTTGATGCCCATTCTGAGCAGGCAGGTACGCTGATGAGGAATATCATTTCGCAACGGCCCGATCAAGGTGACGGACTACGTATGATGAAGCCATTCGCAGTGACGACATCACTCAAGGCGAAACGCGGCCCGGCCACCGGGCAACTGGGTCGAGGCAGAGTGGCCACGACTCAGCCCGTGCTGCCGCGCTGCTCGCCGGACCGGCTGCGCTTTGAACTCGCGTTGAAGAACGCGTTCGATCGCACGGTGGCGATTGTCCTGATGATTGCCACTGCGCCTGTGTTGCTGGTCAGCATGGCGCTGGTGAAGCTGACATCGCGAGGGCCAGCCCTGTACTCGCAGAAGCGAGTCGGCCAGTTTGGCCGCGTATTCGTGATCTGGAAAGTGCGCTCGATGTACCACAACTGCGAGAAACTGACCGGACCGCGCTGGTGTACCCCGGGCGATCCGCGCGTGACGTCCGTGGGCCGGGCCCTGAGGGCACTGCATATCGACGAGTTGCCGCAACTTGTGAACGTGGTGCGCGGTCAAATGAGCCTGATCGGTCCCCGGCCCGAACGACCGGAGATTGCCGCGAAGCTCGCA
>JBBQII010000047.1:0-11472 GCA_038324795.1 Gemmatales bacterium | reverse complement strand
AGCCACGGATGAACACGGATGAAACACGGATAAGAATGAAAGCCTGATGGTCGAACGCGAACGGAAAACAGGTTCCTGCTTTCATCCGTGTTTCATCGGTGTTCAATCCGTGGCTATTTCTTCCTGATTTTCGGTTGCCGTCGTCAACGACAGGGGCTAAATGTCCGCCGTCAGCCCCTGCGCCATGCGGATCTCGGTGCCGTGGTTCACGGTCCAGGAGATGCGATGGGTCACGGCATCGATCAGGCCCGCAGCGGAAGGCCGGCCGTTGCCGCTCTTCTTCACGCCGCCGAACGGAAGATGCACTTCCGCGCCGATGCACGGCAGGTTCACGTAGCCCATGCCGAACTGACATTCCTCGCGCACCAGCCGCATCGTGCGGTAGCTTTCCGTGATGACCGCCATCGACAGGCCATAGTCGGTGTCGTTGTAGATGCGGATCGCGTCGTCGAGCGTCTTGAACGGGATGATCGCCAGGTGCGGGCCGAAGACCTCTTCACGCGTGCAGCGCGTGCGTGAGTCATGCGGGATGCGGTAGATGAACGGCGACAGATAGTTGCCTTTCGCATGCTCCGCGTTTTCGATGCGGCCACCATCGAGCAGAATCTCAGCTCCTTCCTTCTTCGCCAGCGCGTTGTAGCTCAGTACCTTATCAAGCGCCTGCTGATTGATCACCGGCCCGGTGAATTGGGTCGGGTCCTGCGGGCTGCCGATCTTCAGCTTGCGCGCGGTGGCGACGAAGCGGTCGCAAAACTCGCGCAGGAGCGGTTCCGCGACCAGTACCCGCCCGGCCGACACGCAGCGCTGGCCACTGGTCTTGAACGCGCTGAGGATTGCCGCTGAGACAGCCAGATCGATGCGTGCATCTTCACAAACGATGACGGCACTTTTGCTGCCCATCTCCGCTGCCACGGTGCGATCGAAGAACGACGCGGACCGCTGCTGGATGCGCTGGCCAACATCGTAGCTGCCAGTGAACAGGACGACGTTGATGTTCGGGTTGTCGACGAGTGCCTCGCCGACGCTGCCATCGCCGTGCACCAGATTCAGAACGCCGGGCGGGAACCCGGCCTCGACGAACAGTTCCGCCAGGCGCTGGCCGATGGCCGGCGTATCTTCGGATGGCTTGAATACGGCCGTGTTGCCTTCGAGCAACGACGGAGCCAGCATCCACAGCGGCACCGCGAACGGGAAGTTCCACGGCGTGATGACCGCGACCACGCCCCACGGCTTGCGGCGGATGAACGCATCTTTCTCGGCAATCTCGGAGGCGACAATCTCGCCGACAGGCATCCGCCCCGTGCCGAAGACATACTGCACCATGTGCAGCCCTTCGATCACTTCCGCCCGGCATTCATTGATGTTCTTGCCGCACTCGTCCGCCATCAGATGCGCCAGCGGTTCGACATCGCGCTGAATCAGTTGCGCAAGCCTGTCGAACACCTCCGCACGCAGAATCCGGCTGCGCTGCCGCCAGGCCGGGTAGGCGCGCCGGGCAGCGTCCACGGCTTGCGTGGCCAGGGCGGGCGTGCCGTTGGGGAAGTGACCGACAACCGCATCCCGGTCAGCCGGGTTGAGGCTGGTGAACGTTACCGTTGAGGAGGGCAGCCATTCGCCATCGATCAGATGGCGACCGTGGACTGCCGATGCGTTGGCCATGTTCGATCCTCCAGAAGGGGAGAGCCGCGGAAGGGGCCTGGAAGGGGGTATAAGGCATTATATGCGGACGAGAGGAGCGAAATTCGAAGGGCCAGTAGTGGAGGTGAGGGAGATAGTACCTAATTTAGTACCTAATTAATTAGGTAGTACCTAGTTTCCGCCATTGGGCGTTGCGTCCTCGTCCGAGGCATTCTGCGCGGCCGGATTTCTGTAAGTCTTTAAGAACACGCCGGATAAGGTCGAGGCTTACCCCGGGGCACGCGCGAGTGATCTCGGCGACGCTGAATGCACTCTGCAAGTTCATGATGGCGTTTTCCACCAGTGCTGTCTTCGACCCACGCGGCGACTTGACCTCTCCAGCCCGTTGTTCGAACTGAGCGTACGCCCGTCGGATGATCGTCAGGAAGTAGTTCAGCCACGGCAGCAGGTCGTGCTTGCCTTCATGCCAATGGGCCGAGCTTGCCTGGAGGACGGCGTAGTAATCCTCCGTCGATTCTTCGATCAGCCGTTCAAGGCTGATGTAGCGGCCGACTTCGATGCCGTGATGGTACAGGCCCAGTACCGTGAGCAGGCGCGAGACTCGGCCGTTGCCATCCCGAAACGGATGGATGCAAAGGAAGTCGAACACCAGACAGGCGACCGCGACGATATCCGGCACGTGCTGCTGATCAATGGCATGCCTGTACAGCAGGCTGGTCTCCTCAACCGCGGCGGGGACCAATTCCCTGCGCAGCGTTTGGAATCGAACTCGCGGCGGATGGCCCGGGCGGAACTCGATGATGTCGTTGTCGATTCCTTTGTACTTCCCGGCGTCGCCGGCCCCTTCCTGAATGGTGCGGTGAAGATCGCGCCAGGTAGCCGGGGTCATCAGCAGATCGGCGGACGCCGCATGGATTCGATTGAGCGCGTTGCGATACCCCTGGATTTCTTCTTCCGATCGATCGCGCGGCCGGCTGTCGCCGAGTACCAGCGGCCGCAGGCGGCCCGGCTCGACAGTCACACCCTCGATTCGATTCGATGATTCGACGCTTTCCACCATCGCCATTTCGCGCAACGCATTCAGCATCTGCGACGCTTGCTGTGTGTAAAATTCCTGCCGGCCTTTTGCCTCGGCGATATCGTTTATCAGCCAGACAGTACTCATCGGCAACGCCACGTTGGCGAGGCCGCGACGGAATGTCATCATGTTTCACCCTGAATGAAGATGTTGGTCAGCATACCCATGCTGTCGAGATGCGGCGAGCGTACGTCGAAAGAGCATCGCCGAAGGCGATGTCCTTCCGGCATGTTCAGAATTGATTTCAAAGACGACTTGCGAACTCTCAACTCTCGACTTCGAGACCCCGGCGATCAACATTGCCGAGGCGGATGACAACTGCGTGACGCGCAAGCATCAATCCAACCTGATCAACCACCACGCCAGCGCCAGGAACCCCGCTCCGAACAGTGCCAGCACTCCGCATGCTTGCAGCACGATCATCACCTGCGGCGTCGGGTTGATCAGAAGTTGCGAGTAGGCGTCGAGAGCCCAGGCGTGCGGGGTGACGTAGCTGAACTGCCGCATATTCTCAGGCATCAGGTCGCGCGGCATCAGTGAGCCGCTCATGGCCCCCAGTACCAGGACGAGCAGCGAGCCATACACGGCCACTTGTGTCTCCGTGCGCGCCACCGCGGCGACGAGCATCGCCAGTCCCATGGCTGACAGCGATGTCGCGGCCACCACGGGAATCAGCAGCCAAGGCTGCGGGCCCCAGATCATGCCGAACACCAGCTTGCCTGCCGCGAGCAGGAACAGGCCCTGAAACAGCGACAACAGCAGGCACGGCAGCAGCTTGCCGATCAGAATCTGCCCGCGTGTCAGCGGGGCTGCTCGAAGGCGCACCAGAGTGCCCTGACGGCGTTCCGCGACAAACAGCCAGCCGACCGTCAGCACCATGAAGAACGCAAACATCACGGTGTAGGAAGGCACCAGGATCTGGTAGCGCAGGGCACCGCGCTTCAGCAGGCCGGTCGGCTCCGCTGTGTACTGGCTGCGGTTGCCTTCCGACGGGCCGCGTTCTTCGTTCTTGGTCAGCCCCGCCCATGTCTTCGCGGTGAAGTTGTAATTGCTGAACAGCGTGGCGATGCCGGTCTTCACCCCCTGGCCGATCTTGTCCTTCGAGACGAAGTTGAAGGCGGTCTTCATCAGCGGAATCTGTTCCGCCATCAGGGTCATGAACTCTTCGTCGCCCACTTTCTCAAACGCGTTGCCGATCATCCACGGGATCACGACACGCAGGAGCGTGACCTGGGCAACCTGCTCAATGATCGAGACGGCCGCCTGCTGGGTCGGGTCGCTCAGAACGGTCAGGCCGAGCTTCTCGACGTGAATGCCGTTGACATAGAGCGGGTTCAGCGGCGCGGGATCGGTCTTTGTGAGGAACGAACAGCGATTCATTTCGCGGCTGAAGCCTGGCTCGAAGACAAGCACCGCCGCCCGTTTGCCCTGCCGGATCAGCGACTCGGCCTCGGCCCTCGAGGGGATCAACTCGATGCGGATGTCGGCCGTACTGGCCAGGTCGTCGATGACGACTTCGCTCCAGCGACGTCTGGGGTACGTCTGCTTGTTGTCAGGCAGGCCTTCATCGAGATTGACGACGGAAATGCGCAGCCGGTCATCAGGCTTCTGGCCAAACCCCTCGCCGACGGCCATGCCGAATACCGCCATGAACAACAACGGCATCGCCAACAGGATGACGCCCGAACGGGCATCGCGGAGGAGTAAACGCAGATCTTTGGCGGCAAGGGTGAAGGTGGATGGCACTGCGGCAGGTTTCTCTCAGAAGGAAAGGGTGGCGAATCCGGTGAGCGGGTTGAATGTCATGATCGATTGATCGAGAACGTCACGTCCGGGGAGTCCGTCAATCGTGCCACCGAGCCACTGACATTCGACGATCGGCAAGTCATCGATAACCCATGGAAAAGGCAAAGCATTGTGGAATTTGATGCATACATCATAGACGTCACAATTGACGGGCTGACTTCCGGTCGACGGCGTGAAAGCGGGAACTGAAACGATGGCCACTATCTCAAGAAAATCAAGTACTCCTGCAACGATGTTGGTGACGGCCGCACCGGTGTCGGCCAACAACCGAAGAAGGATGGGTGAAGGTGTTGGCTTTCCCAGTGCTCGCAATTCCAGTTGGTGCTGAGCACTTACTCCGACCCATACTTCAACGATCGGTCCCCCGGGCGTGATCGGTACGATAACTGATGGCATGTGGTACAACCAATCGGGTGATCCAAAGCGGCTTTTCGACCAGCTTAATCTCTTTCACCATGAAACGTCTGCTGAGGCCGCACGCGCGATATCCTGCCTTCAACGCATCGCGGAAGGTATCCCGGCCACCGGGGAACTCCGTGCCGGCAATCGCTGCGAATCGACCGTGATCCTGCAGCAACTGCGGGAACAGGCGTTAATGGATTTCCATCTCCGTCTGGAGATCGTTCATCATCCGTTCCTCCGGGCGGGTGCCGACGGCTGGATGTTAACCCAAACTTATCGGCACATCAATCCCGCACCGTCTTCTCCGTCAGATGCAGGAACACCTGCTCCAGGGTCGATTCGTGCAGTTGCACGTCTGCAACGATCAGATCGCTGCCGCGCTGTTGATTCATGAACTTCACCAGGGCCTGACGAGGTTCCTGTGACTCGATGACAAACCAGTCGCCATCGGCCCGCAACTCGGGGAAAGCCTGCGGATCACCCTTCAGTTTCAGGCGAACGCTGCCTTTGATCAGTCGCAGCAGGTGCTGCACGGCGTCACAGGCTATCGATTTTCCGTGGTCGATGATGGCGATGCGCGGGCAGAGAGCCTGCACTTCCTCCATGTAGTGGCTGGTGTAGATCACCGTCACGCCATGCGCGGACAGGTCGCGGACACGCTCGAAAATGTGGTTGCGAGACTGCGGGTCAATGCCCGTTGTCGGTTCATCGAGCAAGAGCAGGCGCGGGCGATGAATGATCGCGACGCCAAGGTTCAGCCGGCGTTTCATGCCGCCGGAGAAGGTGCCCGCGCGGTCGTCGGCCCGGTCGCGCAGGGCGATCAGTTCCAGCACTTCGTCGATCCGCTTTGCCAGGTCGGCGCCTGTGAGCCCATAGAGCTTGCCGAAGAAGGCGAGGTTCTCACGGGCCGACAGTTCAGCGTAGACCGACAGGTCCTGCGTACCGATGCCGATGATGCCGCGGACGGCAAGATCGTCGCGCTTCAGCGGTTTGCCATCAAGGAACACCTGCCCGGCCGATGGATCGCTGAGGCACGCAATGATCGACAGCAGCGTGGTCTTGCCCGCACCATTGGGGCCAAGCAGGCCGAACAGTTCGCCGGCTTCAACCGTGAACGATACCCCGCGCAGGGCCTCCTGCCGGCCGTAGCTCTTGCGGACATCACGAACATCGAGAAATGGCATCGACATGCTGTCTATCATAGGAGCATGTCGGAATGCCGACGTGCGTTCCATCTCCGCGGGAGGCGTGATGGCCACCTTTAACGATGCCCGAGTCCGACCCGCGAACGACCATAAGATCCGGCCCGGCCAGTCATATGTGCTCTATTGGATGCAGGCATATCGGCGGTTCAACCGCAACCATGCCCTTGATTACGCGCTGCATTGGGCCAGGCACCTGAAGAAGCCGCTGATCGTGTTTGAAGGCCTGCGGATGGACTATCCGTGGGCCAGCGCCCGGCATCACCAGTTCATGATCGACGGCATCATCGCCAACACGGCCCATGCGACGCAAGCGGGCATTCAGTATTGGCCGTACGTCGAGACACCCGATCAACCCGCACGCGGCCTTTTGACGAAGCTGGCACACGATGCGTGTCTCGTGGTAACTGATGACTATCCCGCGTTCATCGTTCCGGGGCAGATCGCGGCACTGGCGTCGAAAAGCGAGTGTGCCGTGCATGCGATCGACGGCAACAGTCTGGTGCCGTTGAAGCTGCTGGGCCCGGCTGTCTCCGCCTGTGCGCATCTGCGGCCGCGGATCCACAAGCTGGTGGCCGAGGCGTGGCAGCATCGGGCGGTAAAAGAGCCGACGTTCCCCACCGGTCCGAAGATCGACCCGCCGTTTCAGTTGGCCATCGGCAAGCATCTGCCGAAAGTTGCTGATTTGCCGATTGATCAGAAGGTCAAACCGATTGACGGCATCGTCGGGGGTGTAGTGGCGGGGCATGCGGCGCTGAAGAACTTCGTGCGCCACAAGCTGCCGCGCTACAGCGAAGGGCGCAACCAACCCGACGACCCGGCTGTGACGGCCGCGAGCGGGTTGAGCGCCTGGCTGCGGTACGGGCATCTGTCGATCCAGGAGGTGGCGGAGGTAGTGCTGGGCGATGGCTGGTCGCCTGAGAAGCTGAACGCCGGCGCCCGCGGCAAACGCGAAGGCTACTACCACGACGACCCGAACGTGAACAGCTTCCTGGATGAGGCGATCACCTGGCGCGACGTTGGGTACCACTGGCACATGATGAGGAATGCGGAACGGGGACTGCGAAACGCGGAATGGACGACTGTGGATGGCGTGAAGGTTCCGTTGTTTCACGATCTGGCATCGACATTGCCGGCATGGGCGAAGGCGTCGCTGGATGCGCATGCCGCGGACAAGCGCGCATTCCAGTACACGCTTGCCCAATGGGAAGGGGCCGACACGCATGACCCGCTCTGGAACGCAGCCCAGGTGGAACTGATGGCCACGGGACGCATCCACAACTACTTGCGCATGCTGTGGGGGAAGAAAGTGCTGGAATGGTCGGCCACGCCGCAGGTGGCATACGTCATCCTTGAACACCTGAACAACAAGTACGCGATCGACGGCCGTGACCCGAATTCCTACACGGGCATCCTCTGGTGTTTCGGGCTGTTCGATCGCCCCTGGCCGCCGGAACGCAAGGTGTTCGGCAATGTTCGCTACATGTCGTCGGACAACACGGCGAAAAAGTACAAGCTGGCAGGCTATTACGAGTATGTTCGGAAGCTCAAGTATTGATGAGATTGTCGCGGAGGTTGACGTTGTCATGATTCGGGTAAGCGTTTACGATCCGGCATCCTCGATGGACAGCGCAAGGAGTGCGCATGCCGGATCGTGTGTTGATGGTAGTGGCGGACGACTACGGAATCGGTCGGGAGACATCGCGTGGCATACTGAAGTTGTTGCACGCGGGGGTCGTCACCGGCACGGTGTTGCTCGTGAACGCGCCGGGAGTCGATCATGACGTCGCTGCGTGGAACGATGCCGGTCGGCCCGGTGAGATGGGTTGGCACCCGAACCTTAATCTCGATGCACCTATTTCCGCTTCCTCGCAGATTTCCACACTAATCGATGGCAAAGGCAACTTCGCGACGCTGGGCCGGCTGATGCTGCGGCTGGCGACGGGGCAGGTGTGCTACCGGGAATTGGTGATTGAGCTTCTCGCTCAGCTTCAGCGATTTCACGATCTGGTCGGTGCGCCGCCGACACTGGTTAACGGACACAAGCATATCCATGTCTTCCCGATGATCCGCGATGCACTGGCCGCCGTGCTGCGGCGTTATGGGCTGCGGCCGTACGTTCGTCGCATCACTGAGCCGCGAACGTGCCTGTGGAACATCCCCGGCGCACGGTTGAAGCGATTATTTCTGACCACGTTGGGAAATCGGGCGTCAGTGGACTTTGATCGCGAAGGCTTCCCCGGCAACGACACGCTGGCCGGCATCACCGATCCGAAATGGGTGAGCGACCCGGCCTTCTTCGCCCGCTGGCTGGCGCGGGTGCCGGGTCGGGTGGTGGAACTGGCGGTTCACCCCGGCCATCGCGATGAATCCCTGATCGGCCGCGATTGCACCGCGCATGACGGCCAGTTGGAACGCCGCGTGGCGGAGTGGAAGCTGCTGAACGCTCCGGAGTTCATGGTTGCCTGCCGGCAGGCCGGGTTTACCCTTCAATCTGCGGCCACGATGTACTCTCCACATGAAAGGAACGGATACCTTCATGTCGCAGCATGACACCTCGCGCCTGCGCAAGGCGTGGATCATCTGGTTCATCGTGGTCGGCATCTGCGTCGTGCGCGGGGCGCTGCAGCCGACGAAGAGCAACTGCTTCCCGTGCTATCAGCAGGGCGGCCAGAACTGGGCGCACGGGAACGATCTCTACGCCGCGGTGGCCGACACGTGCCGGTACAGCCCGATTGTTCATGCCGGGTTCGCGCCGTTCAGCATGCTGCCGAACTCGGTTGCCGCGACTGTCTGGCGGCTGTTCGAGAGCGTGCTGCTGCTCGGCGCACTGGCCTACTGGATGCGAGTGTTCGTGCCGTTTGATGACCGCGAGCGTTCCCGGGTGCTGCTGCTGACGATCCCGCTGATGATGGGCAACCTGAACGCGGGGCAGTCGAACGCGATCATGATGGCCGGCCTGCTGTGCGGCATCGCCGCGCTGCGGCAGGAACGATTCTGGCTGGCGGCCATCGCGTTTGCCGTGGCGTGCGCTTTGAAGATCTATCCGCTGGCGCTGGTCGGCCTGTTCGTGATTGTGCAACCGCGACATTTGGGGCCGCGGTTTCTCATCGCGGCCATTGGCCTGATGCTGCTTCCGTTTCTGCTGAAAGACCCGGAGTATGTCGCCCGGCAGTACGGCCGTTGGGTCGACAACCTCGTCGATGACGATCGTTCAAACTGGCCGCTCGTCAACGGCTTCCGGGATACCTGGATGCTTCTGCGCATGACCGGACTGCCGATCAATTTCACTGCTTACCGCATCTTCACCTTGATGGCGGGTGTGGCAATGGCCTGTCTCGTGTTCGTTCATCGCGGACAAGGCGACCGAATGCTGGAGCAGGTGTTCGCGCTCGGCTGCTGCTGGATGACGGTGTTCGGCCCCGCCACGGAAGGGCATACGTACATCCTGCTGGTGCCGTCGCTGGCGCTGTTGACCGTTCAGGCGATGCGAGGCGACGTCCCGGCCTGGATCAACAAGTGGATCTACTTCGCCATCGGCAGCTTCATGATCATGATCATGATCCAGGCGACGCCGTTGATTCATGTGCCGGCGTTCCTCGTGTCGATGCCGCTGGGAACACTGGCGACGTTGCGTGTACTGGTCCCCTTGATGGCGCAACCGGCCGAGCAACCTGAACTGCTCAGGATGGAGGCGCAATGCGCCCACTCCTGAGCATTGTCGCCCCGGCCTTCGAGGAAGAGCGGGCGCTGCCGATGTTCCACGAGCATCTGGCACGCGTGCTCGATTCGCTCGACAACGAGTACGACGTGGAAGTGATCTACGTCGATGATGGATCGGCCGACGGCACTCTCACGGTGCTGCGGCATCTGTCCGAGGCGGACCGGCGCGTGCGCTATCTGTCGCTGAGCCGAAACTTCGGCCATCAGGCGGCCCTGACGGCCGGGCTGGAACATGCGACCGGCGACCTCATCATCACGATGGATGCCGACCTGCAGCACCCGCCGGAGATTATCCCCCGGCTGCTTCGTGAATGGAAGAAGGGGGCCGCGGTGGTGTTGACCATCCGGGCCGACGACCCATCGTTGAAGTGGTCGAAGCGCCTCGGGTCGCGGATGTTCTACCGCCTGATGCGCTGGATGAGCGGCACAGAGGTACGCCCCTCCGCGGCCGACTTCCGGCTCATGACGCGGCCGGCTGTCGATGCTCTGCTGCAACTGGGCGAATCGCATCGCTTCATCCGCGGCATGGTGCAGTGGCTGGGCTTCCCGTGTCGGGAAGTTCACTTCACGCCCCACTCGCGGGTGGCGGGAAGATCGAAGTACACGCTGACTAAGCAGCTGAGTTTGGGTCTGGATGGCATGTTTTCCTTCTCGAAACTGCCGTTGCGGGCGGTAACGGGGGCAGGCGGCATCATGTTGCTGGCGGGGCTCAGCGCGTTGGGGTGGGAATGTGCTGATCACCTGATGGGCGCGTCCTACGTCTGTTATGCGACGCTGGCGCTGGGGGTGTGCTTTTTCCTGTTTGGTGCCGTAATGCTGGGTTTGGGGATCGTGGGAGAGTACGTCGGCCGGATTTACGAGCAAGTGAAGAACCGGCCTGTCTATGTATTGAAGGAAGAAAGCAGGGCGGTATTGCGTCCCTGGCGGCAAGACGACGAAGATGGTCCGGTTGACCGGCATCAGCCGACGCTGGTATTTTCCGCTGAATCGGGCAACCACCCCCGACAAGCGGTTCGTGAACTATAGAATAGCCAACTCTATTGACACAGACGCGGAGCGCATACATGGGGCCGGCCGGCATACTTCCCACCTCGCCCAGTAGTCTTCTTCCTCCCCGTGCGGAAGCGTTGCGTCCCACGGCCAACGACCCGATCCCGGCCGCGGCCGAGACGCCGACCAGTCGGCTAAAGTTCGCGAAGGACTCGGCCGGGTTTCTCAATGAACTCAAACGCCGGGTTGACGACTACTTCACGCGCACGGGTAAAAGTCCGAACGACTGCTGGCAGATGTACCTGAAGTCCGCGATCATTCTGACGTGGTTCTTCGGCTCGTACATCGCCCTGGTGTTCTTCGCACAGGGCGCGCTTCAGGCGATCCCGATCGCGCTCTCGCTAGGCGTCGCGATGGCGACGATCGGCTTCGCCATTCAGCACGACGGCGGGCATGATGCGTATTCGAAGAGACCGTGGATCAATCGCCTGGCGGCCTATTCGCTCGACCTGATTGGCGTCTCGAGTTACCTGTGGCACTGGAAGCATGCGATTTTCCATCACACGTTCACGAACGTGCAAGGGCACGACACGGACATTGATCTGGGCCGATTCGCCCGCTTCTCGCCGCATG
>JBBQII010000046.1:0-11593 GCA_038324795.1 Gemmatales bacterium | reverse complement strand
GATCAGTCGTGGAACCAGATCACGCGCGGCGGCACTTGGGACAACAGCAAGAGCTTCGGCAAGACCGGTGCCAACATCTTCGGCGATCCCTCGAAGGAACAGTTCGCATTCCTGTTCACCGGCCACCATCTGACGCTCCGCTGCGACAGCGACCTGAAGGACGGCGTGGCCTTCGGCGGGCCGATCTATTACGGCCACACCCCCAACCCGTACAGCGACAAGAACGTTTTCTACTACCAGACCCAGCAGGCGATGAAGTTCTACGACGCGCTCGACAAGGGCCATCGCGAGAAGGCGACCATCACCAAGGGCAACCCCGGCGAAGGGGCCCAGTCTGTCAAACTGCCGGGCACGCCGAAGGGTGTTGCCTACACGGACCTGTCGGGCGACCAGAAGGAACTGATGGGCAAAGTGATGCACTCGCTGCTGTCGCCGTTCCGCAAGGAAGAGGCGGACGAAGTGATGGAAGTCATCAAGACCACCGGCGGCTTGGACAAACTGCAGTTCGCTTTCTTCGGCGAAGGATACGAAGAAGCCGAGACAACGAAGGCCCAGCCGTGGAGCTTCTGGCGCATCGAAGGCCCCGGCTTCGTCTGGAACTTCCGCGTTCTGCCGCACGTGCATACGTTTGTGAACATCACGGCGAAGGCGTAAGGATTATCGCGAACCGGGAAGCCGCCTGCCTTCCCGGTTGCTGCATCATAGGATGGGTGCGAGGGCGTGCATGGTGGAAGATCGAGGAGGCGAGTTTTCGGGCGGAGTCGAGTTCACCGCCAAGATCGGTGCAGGCGAGATGATTCAACTTCCTGAAACCATTGCCGACTATGTCCCTGCCGATTGCGATCTGACAGTCAACATCTCGTGGGTAAAGGAACCCGTCGTGTACAACTATGCGACCGATGAGGAGTGGCGTCGGCTCACCGAGGAGTCAATGAAACGAGCAGAAATCGAAGATCTGATCGAGGGGGACTATAGTGATCGACTCCAGAAGTGAAATCGTCCTGATTGACGATCCCTGCTAGAACGGAGTCAGCTCGAAAGCCAGACCTGCTCTGGTGTTCCTCGACTCAAGCGAGAACGCTGTTTTCAAGACAACTGTTGCGAGTCAGAGGCCGTAAAACTCCGTTGATCTATCGATGAAAAAACGGTGATTTCGGGTCGGGGGCACGTCCGGTGATCGAGGCCGCAGATCTTGAGTATTGGGCGTCGCTCGGATGGTTGGAACCGGTAGCCGCCGCGCTCGCCGCGGATCCGGACGTGAACCTTCGCGGGAACAGCGGGTACACCGCCATGCTTGCGGCTGCCGAGAACGGACATTTGGAGGTGATCCGGTTTCTGGCAAGTTGCGGAACTCACCCCTGCAATCGTGTCCGGCGAGACACCAATGGATTTGGCTGAGCTTGCCGGGCAGCACGCGACGGTCGAACTGTTGCGGTCGCCGGGGGCAAAGCACTCCGTATCAGCCGCGGGAGCGAACCAAAGTAGCATTTCGGCTTAATGCGATCCGTTGTCCACACAGCGGCCCCGGTTGCTGCGCTAAGTCGGTGGGTATGTAGAGTTGCGAAAAAGGTGCTGGACGCGGTATTATCGTCGTAGGGAATTCAGTTGTAGGAGGCGGAGAATGGACAAGCAAATCCGGCCATCTTATGAAGATCTGGCACACGGGAATGAAGAACTGCGAAGCGCAATTTACTCCATGATGGAAGCGTACATTTCCCAAGATGAAGACGAGATGGCGAGATCGATGGAGAGTGCGGAAAGTTTCGATCATCTGCTTGCGGAGATGGAACAACTGACCGAAGAATAGTCGCCGAGATAGTCCAATGGAATCGCCCTTTCGAATCGTCTTTGTCGACCCATTCCGGCAACAAGTCGCGGAGTTGGCGACCTCCGCACGCCACAGATGACGGCTTTGGAAACTCAAGTCGGCGCTGGACGAAGTGAATCAACTGCTTATCGCAAAAGCGGATCAGATGGGCGGCCCTCTGTTCCGCTTTCGGGGCCTTGACTTGGAAATGAGGCAGGTGGTCCGCCAGTCGTCCTGGTTTCTCTTTGGCGTCAAACTCGATAAGAGAACGGTATTTTTGAAACAGATCAAGGGAACCTGCGAACCATGACTGAACTCTCCCCCAAACCACTTCTCACTCGCCGCGGCTTTCTCGCCGGCAGCGCTTCCGGGTTGCTCACCGCCCGGATTTTCGCCGCCCAACCGCGAAAGTCCGACTTCTCCTTTGCCCTCGTCACCGACACGCACCTGGGCAAATCGCCCGGGTACATCAAACGCATGCAGGATGCTGTCGCGGAAGTAAACGCTTCGCCGGCTCAGTTCACCGTCTTCTGCGGTGATCTCGTTGATTCGGGCCAGCTCGAAGAGCGGCAGAAGCTGTACCCGGAATGGGTCGAGATGGCGAAGGGGCTCAAGAAGGAGTTCCGCGCCGTGCCCGGCAACCATGACCCGATCGAAATGTTCAAGAAGCACGTGAACAAGGACGCCGAGAACGTCATCGACTTCAAGAACTACCGGATCCTCACGTTCGCGGATGCCGAACCGAACCCGGGGCATCTGGGCGTCGTCACGCCGGAACAACTCAAGTGGTTGCAGGCACGGGTTGACGAAGCGAACAAGAAGGATCAGCGCGTGATCCTCGTCGCCCACGTGATCCATCACGAAAACAAGCATCCTGACGTCGGCTGGTACATCAAGACGGGCCGGGCCGAGTTCGGCAAGTTTCTCGAGGCAAACAAGAGTATCGTCGCCTTCTTCGGCGGCCACTTCCACTGTGGCATGCGCGGCTGGAGCGACACGTATCACGGCATCCACGAAGTGATCCTGCCGTGCTTGTCCTACAACAACAACCGCAAACTGGAAGCCGCGCCGGGCTTTGCCGTCAACGAGTTTCGGCCCGCATGGGTCCAGGCAGATGTCTTCGGCGATCAGCTTCTCCTGAAGTACAAGCCGGTCGGCGCGGAAGTAGCCGTCGAAAAATCGCTGGCACTCAAGTAACCTGTCGATATGCCGACGCTGCGATTTCCGGATCATCATGCTCTGATGCAACTGCTGGCTGACGGGGCGCTGCCGCCGGCCGTCCGCAATGGCGCGGTATCGTCGGCCACGGATGCCGATGGACGAATCTGGATCAGGTTTCGTGCGATACTCTCCAAGCGCGCTGTTGTCGCACTGACCCAGCGACGGATCGATCTTGTCGACGCGAAGGAAGCTCCGCCACTGCGGTCGCTGTCGTGCTGGCCACAGGCGGTGCCACTTGTGCGCATGCCGGACACGGCATCCGGCCAGACCCGCCTGCGTGCTTGTATTCCTTCGTCGCTGCTTCCATCATTGACGGCCGATCTGGGGCACGCCGATTGGTCGCTGCGATTCGATGGCGACCATGTGTCGATCGACGCGCGCGGCCCCATCGCCACCACCATCGCCCGTTGGCGGGACCGGGCGGACGATACCATTGACCTGCTGGTCGAACAGGCACCGCGCGTGTGGATAACGGCTGGATGGACACACCCCTGCCTGGGTCAGTTTGAAGCAGGCGACGGTCAGCGGCTTGTTCTCAGACCAGGTCAGCCATGGCAGACGGAAGTGGAACACGCCACTGGGACCAGAACCAAACACCTGACCATGACTGGCGAAGCAATCGCCGCGCGGAGCGCACGGCTGCCAAAGCTGACGATCACGCCGCGCTGGAGGCCATTGCCGGGAGTATTGCCCCCGGGGCTCTGGATTATTGATCGCGAAGCGGTCCCCCGGATCCGGGAACTGGCAGAATCGCAGGATGTGGGCACGCTTGCACGACTGCAGGTTGCATGGGCACACGGCGACACCGGGCCGATCGCGGTGCTGCGTTTTGCCGACAGCCATCGGCCGCTGGTGCTGCCGGCCGCTTTTCCTGCCGGTCATCAATCACTGCAGCGGCTTCCCAACCTTTACGTGCCATGCGGGAGTCGGCTATCGCCATTACCCCGCCGTGATCGGTTGCGCACCTGGCTGGCACCGGACGAGGCGCGAGTCTACTGGCTGAACCGCGGCGAGGACGATCGGCCGTTGGTCGCTTCACTCTCGCTTTCGGCTTTCGGCCCGCTGCTGGACTCGATCGACTACCACACGGAATGCACGGTGGATGAGTATACATCACCCGCCATCGAGCAAGTCTTCACGTTCGGCCAGTTCCGCGAACGGCAGACGATTGCCGTCCGACCGTTGCAACCGCTGCCACAGATGCGACTGCCTGCCCCATTGCCTGAAGAACGCGACGAGCCGACCGCGCCGGGGTTGCTTTCACGGTTGAAGTCACTGTTCACCGGCGAACGCGGGACAAAGCCGCCGACGGCCGCGCCGGAGGAAGTTGATGTCCCGCCGCCGCCCGTCGATCGGGTAGCCGATCCGCCGGCCAAGCTCCGCGAAAGCCATGAACGCCTGCGCGAAGCGGAACGCGAGTTTGTTGGCCGCATGGCATCGCTGACGGCTGCGGAGCGCACTGCCATCTGGCCGAAACTTGCCGGCATGTACGCTCAAACAAACAACATGACCGAAGCGGCGGTCTGCTGGCTGAACTCGGTCTGGGAACAAACGCCGCCGACGCCGGCTGCCGCCTGGGGTTGGCTGAAGGCCGAGGCATCGTTGGCGCGCTGGAGCCCCGAAGGCAATGAAAACGGTGAGTGGCTCGATACACCGATCACGCCGCCGCGTGCACGGGCGCTGGCTTCCTGGATCGTCTGGGCGTCGCTGCAGGATGATGTTCCCGCGCACCTGCTTGCTCAATCTGCCCGATACCAGACACACCTGGAACGATGCGAAGAACACTTGGCCGTGAAGGCCGCGTGGCTGGCCCGGTCGGCGTTGGCCCGAATTCATCAGGGGGACCTGCTTGCACTCGCGCGCACGCGCGATCATCTCTGCGCCCGACTCTTCTCGTCGGGCCTGAGCCTTGATCGCGATGTGCCGACGTTTGTCCGCTTCGCCGAATCGGCATCTCCCGATCGGTTTGCCGGGGTCGGTAAGTGGTTGGCCGAGCGCCGCCCGGCCGTGCGGCAATGGATCGCCCGCCTGGGGGCCGCCGTTGACCCCGCCACTGGTCCGTTGCAACCGATCGCCTCCTTCGGCCTCGAGGCGGAGGTGCAGTTCACGAGTGCCTACGCGGACATGATGATCGCCTGGGGCCTGGCCCGTCTCGGGGAGAAAAGCGAAAGCCAGCGCCTTCGCGATGAAGCGGTCGCCGCCCTGGATTCGCGCGACCCGGTTCATGCGTTCCTGCGTGATGCCTTTGATCGACGCATCTCGCAGGCACGCGACGGTTCTCACGGAAGCGGTCAACTTCCCGATGACCTTCGACAGCGGCTTGATGAACTCGCGCCGGATGACCGGTACCGCGTTGATCGCCTTCGACAGCATTCTCGAATCCTCGGACCCGGTGAAGAGATCAACGCGTTCTGGGCATCGAGCTTCCGCCACTATTCCCACTGGGACCAGTTGCGGCGACAGTTGCACGAACTGCCCGGTTTGGCCATCGACGAGATGAATGCCCGTGTCCGCGTGCTGCTGCCCAGGTCGGCGGAGCGCGGCTCGGTGCTGTTGCCGATCATTCTGCCTGCCGTCCTCGACTTGATCACCCGACTCGAGCCGGACTTGGCTACGCGAACACTCGATCTGCTCCCGGCCGCGTTGGATCGACTGGCGGACAAGCCGGCACGTCTCCTGGCACTGCTCGATCAGGGTCTTCGAGCCGCTGCCGCGCTCGATCATGGTGAAGTCGTGCAGGATCTTGCCCGGCGTTTCAGCGACCATGTTGATGCCCAGCGCGGGCCGCTGGCTGCTGGCGATCTTCCGGGGATCACGGGGCAGATGTTTCGCTGCCTGCGTCGGCTCGGATTAAAGTCTCTGGCCGAGGAAATCCTGACCCGGCTGCATCATCGATTGACGAACGAGGAAAGCATCCCGCAGTTGCGTGCCCGGCATGGGAATGCCTGGCCCGGATTGCTGCATATGCTGCTGCATGTGGCTGCCGGTTGCTACTATTGCGGCCGTGATGTGGAAGGACATCGAATCATTGATGAAGCTCGCTATGACCTGTACCAGTCGCCAATGAATGTCCGTGAGCGCACGCCGATTGCGATGACCTACGCCGCGACGCTGGGCCAGATTCCGGTTCGGCTGGCGCTGAGCCGGTTCGACGAACTGTTTCAACGGCTTCGCAAGGTGTCCATCAACTCATGGAACTCGCACTATACCCTGACGCCGTTGCAACTGATCGACACCACGGTGCTTGCCGTCGTGGACGAAGACTTCACCCTCGGCCCGGCGGTTCGCGGCTTTGTTGATGATGAAGAGCATCGTATCCGCCGTCGGCTTTCGACCGAGATCGGCGACCTGATGAGGCAGCAGGGCGTGGCCAGTTGACAGGAGATTAGATGACGCCGGCAACCAGGAACGCGGACGAAGCCACCCTGCCGGAACTGCAGGCGGAAGCCGAGGAACTGCGCACGCGCATCAACCGCTTTCGTACGTCGTTGGGCCGGTTCTTCGTGCAGAAACAGGAGATCATCGACCTGATGGTGATTGCCGCCATCGCGCAGGAACCTCTGCTGCTCGTGGGACCGCCGGGCACTGCCAAGTCGGACCTCGTCGTGAAGTTCAAGGACGCACTTGGCATCGATGAGGGAGACTACTTTGAATACATGCTGACGCGCTTCACGGAGCCGTCCGAAATCATCGGCGCGATCGACATTCAGGAACTGCGTGAGGGCCGGCATATTCGCCGCAAGCAGGGCAAGTTGCCGACAGCGCGAATGGCGTTCCTCGATGAGATCTTCAAATCGAACTCCGCCATTCTGAATATCCTGCTGTCGATCATCAACGAGCGCAAGTTCTACCAGGACGGCGTCCCCGAACCGGTTCCGTTGCGTGTGCTGTTCGCGGCCACGAACGAAGTCCCCGAACAGGGAGAACTGGCGGCACTGAAAGATCGCTTCGTCCTGAAGGTGATGAGCGATTCCGTAGCAGAATCGCATTTCCAGGAGTTGATCGACGCCGGCCTGCAGTCGGAATCGCATCGTTCACTCAACCGCAAGCCCTGGGCCGAGGGGCTGTGCACGCTCGACGATTTCGTGAAGGCGAACCGCTATCTGACGTACATGTTCGCCCGCCGCAGCGACGGGCCCGGCGGCGAAGAGCAGACCGATCGCACGCTCTTCTTCCCGGATGACGTGTTTCGCGAGTATCAGCGGCTGGTGAAAACACTGATGCGCGAAGACCGAATCTTCATCTCGGATCGCAAACTTGTGAAGCTGTACAAGTTGCTCCGGGCACGGGCGTGGTTGTTCGCCGGCGGTACCGTCAGCCGCGGCGACCTCGGGTTGCTGGCGTACTTGGGCGAATCGTTGGCAGAGATTGAGAGTCTGAGGCGGAAAGTACCGGAGCTGTTGGGAGAGTAGCCCGGTTGCTCCGCAACCGGTGCGTCATCAATCTCTGCTGGCCGGTTGGGGAGCAACCGGACTACCTTACCGGGAACGGCGGCACGTCGGGCAGCTTGCGTTCGTCCTTCTTCAACTTCTCCAGGATCACTTCGACGCCTTTGAGCAGTTGTTCGTCGGTGCCGGCGAACTCCTTCGCGGGGTCGTTGTCCTGTTCGATGTCCGGATCGATGCCGTAGTTTTCAATGATCCACTTTTTGCCTTCGATGTCGTACCTGGAGAATTCGGGCTTCATCAGGGTGCCGCCATCAACCAGGGGCAGTGACCCGCGAATGCCGACCACGCCACCCCAACTCCGTTTGCCGATCACCGGGCCCAGCTTGTATTGTTTGAACCGCCAGGGGAACAGGTCGCCGTCGGAAGCTGAAAACTCGTTGATCAGACAGACCAATGGGCCGTAGAAGGTGCCTTCCGGGTTGATCTGCGGCGGGCCGTTGCGGGCGATGCCAACCATGGCAATCTCTCGGCGGAGGCGCTCGATCAGCATCGGCGAGACGTTGCCGCCGCCGTTGCCTCGCATGTCGATCACCAGGGCCTTCTTCGTGATCTGCGGGTAGAAGTGCTTGATGAATTCATTGAGGCCATTCGCGAGCATATCGGGTACATGGATGTAGCCGACCTTGCCGCCGGTCGCGTCGCTGACCTTCTTTGTGTTCGTTTCAACCCAGTCGTGATAGTAGAGTCCTGACTCATCCGCGATCGGTGTGACGACGACCGTACGTGCCCCTTTGGCGTTCGGCTCCTTGTTGATGTTCAGCGTGATCGGCTTGCCGACGGTGTTCAGCAGCAGTTCGTAGATGTTGCCGACTTCGTTGGTCGGTGTGCCATTGACCGCGACAATGTAGTCGCCGTCATTCACATCAACGCCGACCTCCGCGAGCGGCGCCCGCAGACCGCGGTCCCACGTCGCGCCTTTCAGGATCTTCGTGATCTGATAATACTTCGTGGTCGGGTCACGCCGGAGTTGCGCTCCCAGCAGGCCCGTCTGAATCCGCCGCACGTTCGGCACATCGCCACCGCCGACATACGCATGCCCGGCGTTCAGTTCGCTGATCATCTCGCCGATGACGTAAGTCAGGTCGGCACGATGCTGCACATGCGGCAGCAGCACTTCGTACTTCTTCTTCACCGCGGGCCAATCCACGCCATGCAGATTGGGGTCGTAGAAGAAGTCACGCATCTGGCGCCAGCATTCGCCGTAGATCTGCTTCCATTCCGCCTGACGGTCCAACCGCATCTCCATGCCGGAGAGGTCAAGCGCTTTGCTGATCTCGATGGTGCCCGACTTCGGCAGATCGATGATGCCGTACTGTCCGCTCTTGCTGACGATCATCTTTTTCTGATCGTGGGAAATCTCGTAGCCGTTCACGGCGCCAAGGTTAGTTTCCTTCTGCGCGATCATGTCGAAGAGATAAAGCGAACCGCCGCGCAGGTAATAGAGAGCACTGCCGGCTGACTGCAATCCCCGGTAGTTTGATGCGGGAACCGGCAGACTCAGGATTCGATCCTTGATACCGGGCACATCCACCTTGATCGGTGCCCCCACGTCGGGCTTGGCCGGCGCCGGAGGCATGTCGCCCACTTCGTCCTGCTTCGGCTTGAACGGGTTCTGGGTGTCCTTCGCCAGGGTAACGAAGTAGATGCGGGCCATGTCCGAGTAGGAATGGTTCCACTCCGTCGCGCTGTAGGTCGGGTGGAAGTCGCGATCGGAAACGAAATAGAGGTATTTACCGTCGGCACTGAAGGCCGGTTGGTACGAGCGGGACCAGCCGTCGGTCACTTCCCAAGTTTTGTCCTGATCGACGGAGTAGAGATGGATCTTGTCCATTCCGTCGATCTCGTCCTGCGCCCAGGCGATCCATTTTGAATCGGGCGACCAGGCATGGTCGCGAATCTCCCATGCTTTTGCCTGAGTGACCGTGGCCACCTTGCGAGTGCTCACATCGACATATTGCAAGCGGAACTTTTTATCGCTCCAGAGGATCTTCTTGCCGTCGGGCGACCACGAAATGGCGTACTTGTAGGTGTCGGCATCATCGGTCAACTGCTTCGCGGCCTCGCTGCCGTCCTGCGGTTGCACCCAGATCTCATCCTCACCCGACGCATCCGAGATGAACGCGACCGACTTGCCATCCGGTGACCAGATGGCATCGCGCTCATGCACGCCGCTGGTGCCCGTCAGGTTCCGCGTCAGGCCGGACGTGGCCGGTACGGTGAAGACTTCACCGCGGGCACCAAACAGCGCCCGCTTGCCATCCGGGGCGATGCCGTAGCTGCTGACACTTTTGCTCAGGTCCTTGATCCCGCCCCGGCCGGTGAGCAGATCTTCCTCAATCCGCACCGGGATCTTCTCGACCTTCTCTGTTGCAAGGTCCATCTTGTAGATCCGGCCGCCGTTCTCGAAGACGATTGCCTTGTCTCCCTTCGAGGGGAACTTGATGTCGAACTCCTTGAACTCGGTCACCTGCTTCAGCGCCTTGGTCTTCGTGTCGTATGACCAGAGGTTGAAGCGTTTCGCCTCGTCGCGATCGGAGAGGAAGTAGATCTTCGTGCCGGCCCACATCGGGATGATGTCCGACGCATCGTTCTTCGTCAGTTGCTCGGTCTGCTTCGTCTTGAAGTCATACGTCCAGATCTCGTCGGCCATGCCGCCACGATAGCGCTTCCAGGTACGGAACTCGCTATAGCTGCGGTTATAGACGAGCTTCGAATCATCCGGCGAATAACTGCCGAACCCACCGCGCGGCAGCGGCAGTTCTTCCGGCGATCCCCCGGCAGTGTCGACCGTGTAGAGCTTGCCGACGAAGTCGTTGAAACTGGTCCCCCGGCTGCGATAGAGGATCTCTTTGCCGTTGTTCTTCCAGCCCATGACGATGTTGTTCGGGCCCATGCGGTCGGCCACGTCGTCGCGGCCCAACGTGGCCGTATAGGTCAATCGCTTCGGCACGCCGCCTTGGGCGGGGATGAGATAGACTTCCGTGTTGCCGTCATACTGCCCGGTGAACGCAATCGACTTGCCGTCAGGTGAGAAGCGGGCGAACATCTCGAACCCGTCATGCCCAGTCAAACGCCGGGCGGTGCCGCCCGCCGTCGGGACGGTATAAAGGTTGCCCGCGTAGGTGAACACCACTTGGTTGCCATGGATGGCCGGGAATCGCAACAGGCGCGCTTCGTCCAGAGCGAATGCGTACGACGGCAGCATGAGAACGATGAGGCAAAGCAATCGGCAGATCATGATGTGCAATACTCCGGTGACACCTGTTGATACGGCAGGCGCGACAGCGAAGTTCATATTCGGGCTTTTAACCCGCGGAAGCAATACAAACATCGCAGATTGCGCAGTTATCCCAGAATGCGCAATCTTTACGGCCGTATTCTGTACGCATCTCGACAACACTACGGGCGATCAACGACGAAACACTGGCAGCCGCAGCGTCAGATATGCCGACGCGCCCACCATATTGTACAGTGGTGAAATGAGCACATTCGAATCGGCCCCGACGCTGGCCCAGGAGCAGATGTCCCAGTTGAAAAGTGCCCGGAAGCGGTGGTAAGCGAAAAAGTTGTTGTCGTAGCCCATTCCGTACTGGAGTGAGTAGTAGCAGACGTTCGCATGCGAGAAGTAATCGCGCCCCAGGTAGTGCGTCCATTCAATGCGGTTCTCAAGGTACGAGAACGCCTGCGGTGAGAAGTAGGGGTGTACGGCACGCACGATGTCGCCCGGATTCGGCGGAAAGAAGAACGTCTGGTCCGCGAAGCCCTGGAAGTCGAGCCGGGTGACGAACTTCAACTGCTTCGGCAGGAAGTTCAGCAGCACTTCGTTGAACAGCGTGAACTGATTCAGTGTGTTCTTGTCGGAATAGACGCCGACGAGATACTGTCCGCCGAAGTCCCAACGGCGTGACGGCCGGACATCACCCCCCATGCGGACGCCACCGCGGTATATATCCTGCGCCAGCGAACCGGAACTCTCGGCTATGTTCTCCAGAAACCCGGAAAAGTAGACGCGGAACAGGTCGCACGGTTCGTACCAGGCCCCGGTGTCGAACGTCACCCGGTCGCTGAACCCGCCCGGGCCGAACGTTTCGAGATTGGCCTGTGCGTGCAGCAGGAG
>JBBQII010000045.1:0-11603 GCA_038324795.1 Gemmatales bacterium | reverse complement strand
TGGCGAGCGCCGCCGGCACCGCCTGATTGATGATCTTCCAGTAACCGCCACCGGCCAGCTTCTTGAACTTCACCAGCGCGAAGTCCGGCTCGATGCCGGTCGTGTCGCAATCCATGACGAGGCCGATCGTGCCGGTCGGCGCGATGACGGTCGCCTGGGCGTTGCGGTAGCCGTGCTGCTCGCCGAGCGAAACGGCGCGCTCCCACGCCGCGACCGCATGGGCGACGAGGTTCTTGTCCGGACAGTTCGCGTGATCGAGCGGCACCGGATTGGTTTTCAGCTGCTCGTAGCCGTGCGCCTGGCCGCGGGCGGCGCGCGCGTGGTTGCGCATGACGCGGAGCATCACCTCGCGGTTTCGCTCAAACGCCGGGAAAGGACCAAGCTCGCCCGCCATCTCGGCGGACGTCGCATAAGAGACGCCGGTCATGATCGCGGTCAGCGCGCCGCAGATCGCACGGCCTTCCGGCGAATCATAAGGAATGCCGGAGGTCATCAGCAGGCCGCCGATATTGGCGTAGCCAAGACCGAGCGTGCGGAATTCATAGGACTGCTGGGCGATTTCCTTGGACGGGAATTGCGCCATCAGCACCGAGATTTCCAGAACGATGGTCCACAGCCGGACGCCGTGCTCATAGGACTCGACCTGGAACTGGCCGGTGTCCTTGTCGCGGAAGGTCAACAGGTTCAGCGACGCCAGGTTACAGGCGGTGTCGTCGAGGAACATGTACTCGGAACACGGGTTGCTCGCGTTGATTCGGCCGTCGTTCGGGCAGGTGTGCCATTCGTTGATCGTCGTATCGTATTGCACGCCGGGGTCGGCACAGGACCAGGCGGCGAAGGTGATTTCGTCCCAGAGTTCGCGGGCCTTCAGCGATTTGCGAGGCCTCGGGGCGCGGCCTTCGCGCTTGGCCTTCTCTTTCTCGGTTCGCCAGTACAGGTGCCAGGGGCCATCGTCGTCAACGGCCTTCATGAAGCTGTTGTCGATGCGGACCGAGTTGTTGCTGTTCTGGCCGGAGACGGTGAAGTACGCCTTCGAGTTCCAGTCGGTATCGTATTCCTCGATCTGGAGTTCCTTGAACCCTTGCATCGCCAGATGGATCACACGCGCGACATAGTTCTCGGGCACCATGCCGGCGCGGGCTTCCTGGATCGCACGACGCAGGTCCTTGTTCAGTTTCGCGTCGAAGCGCTCGGCCTCTTTGGGCCAGCTGTGGCACGCCTTCATCACGGCGTTCATGTGCTTGTTCAGCAGCTTCGAGCCCTGAACCAGCGCGGCGACTTTCTGTTCTTCGACGACTTTCCAGTTCACAAACTCTTCGATGTCGGGATGGTCGAGATCGAGCACGACCATCTTCGCGGCCCGGCGCGTGGTGCCGCCCGATTTGATCGCCCCGGCCGCCCGGTCGCCGATCTTCAGGAAGCTCATCAGGCCGGATGACTTGCCACCGCCCGAGAGCGATTCGCCTTCGCCGCGGATCTGGGAGAAGTTCGAGCCGGTGCCCGAGCCGTACTTGAAGATGCGTGCTTCGCGGACCCACAGGTCCATGATGCCGCCTTCGTTGACCAGATCATCGCTGACCGATTGGATGAAGCAGGCATGCGGGGCCGGGCGCTCATAGGCGGACGTCGACTGTTCGAGTTGCTTCGTCAGCGGGTTGACGAAGTGATGACCCTGCGGCGGGCCTTCGATGCCGTACGCCCAATTCAGACCGGTGTTGAACCACTGCGGCGAGTTGGGGGCCGCCATCTGCGAGGCGAGCATGAAACAGACTTCGTCAAAGAACGCCAGTGCATCGGTTTCGGCCGTGAAGTAGCCGCCCTTCCAGCCCCAGTAGGTCCAGCAACCGGCCAGGCGGCGGAACACCTGTCGGCCGTCAATTTCATGGCCTGTGGTCGGGTCGCCGGCGACGGGACGGCTGCGCGACAGCCAGCCTGGCACGCCGTCTTCGTACACCGTCTCGGAGCGCAGCGGCAGACCGGCACGCCGGAAATACTTCTGCGCCAGGATATCGACCGCGACTTGCGACCACCCTTCAGGGGCCAGCACGTCGTTCATTTCGAACACGACGGTGCCGTTGGGGTTCACGATGCGCGACGAGCGCGGCGTGAAGTTCAGGCTGGCGAAGGGGTCCTGCCCCTCGCGAGTGAAGACGCGGGTAATCTGCATTGATGGTAAATCCGAGAGTTTCGGTATCCTCACCACGCGCCACACCTTGAGCGCGAGTATCCATATATGTCTCTAGCTTTGATAGTGTTCAGTATAACCGTTCACTATCAATATGTACATCCAAATCGAACGGATGCGAGACGCCCGGTAACTCCGGGCAGAGGGAAAGGTTAGTCAATTGCCGGTACTGATGAAAAGACCACTACGACCCGATCTTGATCAATTCCTCAAGTAGAAATCGTGTGCATCGTGAAAAGCGGGCGAGCTGACGGATGCCCATTTACGACCCCGGCTGAACGAACGGCAGGGTCAGGCCGGGCTGGTCCTGGTACTTGCCCTTCTTGTCGCCGTAGCTGATTTTGCAAATGTCGGTTGCGCGGAAGAACAGGATCTGCGCGATTCCTTCGCCAGAGTAGATTCTAGCGGGAAGCGGCGTGGTGTTGCTGATCTCGATGGTGACCCGGCCTCGCCATTCGGGTTCAAGGGGCGTCACGTTGACGATGATGCCGCAGCGCGCGTATGTCGACTTACCGACGCAGACGGCAATCACGTCGCGCGGGATCTCGAGATACTCGACCGTTTCGGCCAGCGCGAAGCTGTTGGGCGGGATCAGGCAGGTATCGCCGACGATATCGACGAACGATTTCTCGTCGAAGTTCTTAGGGTCGACGATCGAGCAATGGGCGTTGGTGAAGACCTTGTAGCGACGATCGACGCGGACGTCGTAGCCGTAACTTGTCACCCCGTACGAAATCACGCCGGGCCGGGCCTGGGCCGGGGCGAACGGTTCGATCTTGATGTCACGCTCGATGACCCAATCCGCTAGAACGCTCATGGTGCAGACTCATGGAAACAAGAAACGTCGCCCGTGGTTCTGCTGAATCAACAAAGGCGAATACACAGACTCTATTCGGCACGATGCGCGTAGGCAACTTGATGAATAGGTAACCACACATGTCACAATGGCTTTTCAAACAGGAACCGGGCTGTTACAGCTTGGACGATCTCGAGCGGGACGGCAGTACGGCATGGGACGGCGTCAACAACGCGTTGGCCCGCAAGCACCTTCGCGCGACCAAGGCAGGGGACAAAGTCTTCTTCTACCACACCGGTAAAGAGAAGGCCGTCGTGGGCGAAATGAAGGTCGTCGGCAAACCGGTGGTTGATCTGGACGGAGAAGACCCCAACGCGGTCAGCGTAACGGTGAAGTTTGTCCGGCGGTTGCCGCGCCCGGTCACGCTCGCGGAGATTAAAGCAGAGAAGGCGCTGGCCGGATGGGACTTGGTGCGGATGTCGCGTCTGTCGGTAGTGCCGGTCAGCGACGAGCAATGGGAATGTGTGATGGCGCTGGCGAAATCGAGTTAGCCGATCAGAGAAGAGATGCCGAAGCACAAGCCAATCACTGCCGGAGAGTTACAGGCTCAGCTCGAAGCTGATCCGGAATGGGTCGCTTGCAGAGATGCCGGGGAACGCGAACGTGAAGCGCATAGCCACGCATGCGCCGCAGACGAAGCCGAACTTGTCCGAGAAATACGAGGGGCTGGCTACGATATCGATTCGGTTTATGACCTTGTGAACAATACCCCTCATCCGACTCTGGAAAGGCGATTCCTTGGCGAGTATGCACGTGCATACCCAATACTTGTTCGTCACTTGCTCATTCCGCATCGAAAAGAAATCCGTGAAGGAATCATCCGCGCGCTCACCGTGAAGGACGGTGGTCCCGACGTGGAAACTGCGCTCATGGATTGTTTTCAATCCGAAGCGGAAGTTTACCTGCGTTGGGTTCTGGCAAATGCGTTGCGTGCCGCAATGCCTTACCACCGGCGGAAGAGATTCCCCGAGATTAAACGGGTGTTGAATCGGTGACAGTACTGCGAACCAATGGTTGCATCCAACCGCGGCAGCATGACGGTTTACATAGATCGATGTGGCACAATGCACCTCGCCGGCTTCGATGCGGAAGGCAATCACGGTCTCGGACGAAGCAGTTCGACGATCGCATCAAGCAGCCCGGCAATCGAAGCGGCTTGCAGCGTTCCGACCGAGCGAATCAGAAGGCTTTCGTTTGCCGTAAACAGCCGCCCCGGACGCGCATAACTGGTGACTCGTAGTCCGCCTGAAGCAAAGTCGGCAGCATCAAGTTGAATAGCATCCGGATCACCAAACGGATTGCTGGTCAATTGGCAGAGAATCCAGTCACCGCGGCCGGCATCCGCAAGGCAGACTGCGGGCCGCACTTTCGATTGGGACAGATCGGAGAATGGAAACGGAACAAGAATCACGTCTCCGACTGAAGGTAGGACCATGCCGCATCCTCCTCGGGACGATTCCAGTCGGCAGCCAGTGCCGGTTCGGACAGCAGCGCCGCTTCTGTTGAATCGACGGCTGCCTCGTCAAGGACGGTAACCAGCGCGCGTCTGGGCGTTGACACCGAAATGTCCCCCAGCAACCGAACAACGCCGTTTGGCTCAATGACCGCTTCGATGGTCTGGATCATTTATCACCTCGTAAAGATTCTACGAGATGTGCGGCGGGCTAGAAATGAAGATTCACCGATGGCCCAACGCAAAATGGCGGCGGAAGCTGAACCTTCCGCCGCCGTTCGTTGACAGGCATCACCTTACTTCGGGCAGTTGCCGTTCGGGCAGGTGCTATAGCCCGGAACGTAGTTCGGGCAGCTCGGGCAGGTGCTCTGGTACTTGATCACCGGCGGCGGGGCGAGGGTCGCGACCGATTCGGTCGAGTTCGCCTGAGCGACGTCGGCGTAGCGTTCGACTGCCTTGGCGAGCATGTCCTTGCTCAAGTCGCCGCTGTGATGGAACGCCTGCGTGTTGCCGGTCTTGTCGCTGATGACAAGTCCCTTGCTGCCGACGGCGAACACCTGGGCCAGCTTCTTGCCGGTTTCAGTGTCGGTGTCGACGTACACACAAACGTACTTATCTTTCAGCAACTGAAACACCTTGGCATCGAACTGCCCGTCCTTCGAAACCTTCTCCCAGCCCGAGACGCCGCTGCCGATGAACACAGCGAGGGGCTTCTGACGCTCGGCCGCCCACGTCCGGGCTTCAAAGTAGCTCTTCTCCCACTTGGGCTGCTCGGGGATGTTGGCAGAGGCGAGGCTGCCGGCCAAGGCGACAATTGCGATGAAACTGCTCATTCCAGTCCTCCAAATCCTTGGTGCGAAATCTAGCTGCTCCGCCCTTCCCGTTCGGGGCGGATTGGACTTCGACCAATGGTAGGAGCCGATGAATGATGAACAACCCTGAAAACAAATAAAGTTCACACGAAATAGACAAAGTACGCCATGCACTATGGTTGCGTTCTGAACAAAAATGGATGATTTAACATTTCGAGATACGTCGATATGACGCAGAATGTTAGCTTGGATAATCTGCGCAGGATGTGACGACGGTTGTAGTGCGAAAATATCGTGAAAAGAATGGTAATTTGAGGTGATTGGGCGACGTTGCTCGAGTCGGTTGTTTCCGGAATTCAATGACGCGAACGGATCGATGCTTCCATTTCCCCGTGAAGCAGTCCGTTTGTTGCCAGAATATCGGACTGAAACACGTCCACTGAGCTGCCGTCAGCTCGGCTGACCATTCCCCCGGCCTCTTCGATCAGGCAGACGCCCGCGGCAACGTCCCAGGCGTAGTTGTCGAAGGCCCAGTAGCCGTCGAAACGTCCGGCGGCCACGTAAGCCATGTTCAGTGCCGTCGAGCCGGTTCGACGTAACGCCTGTGCCTGAAGGGAGAAAATGCGCCACATCGCCAGATTGCGTTCCTGCGCGTCCGGGTTGGGCGGAAAGCCGGTCGAGATCAGCCCGCCTGCCAGATTCTCGACGGAACTGACGCGAATCGGCGTGCCGTTGAGCGTGCAGCCGAGCCCTGTCCCGGCGGCAAACACTTCATTCTGCCGTGGATCATGGATGACGCCGACGACGATCTTGCCGGCTACCATCAGGCCGATCGACACACAATATGCCGGCACGTCATGGACGTAGTTGGCCGTGCCATCGAGCGGGTCGACGATCCACGTAGGCGGGGCGTCCGCCACCGGGCGACTGCGGGTGTTGCCGGGTGTATCCTCTTCTCCCACAAAGCCATGCGACGGAAACGCCTCCTTGAGGCAGCCGAAGACGGCCTTCTGGGCGGCGTAGTCCGCATCGGTCACCAGGTCGGCCCGGGCCTTCTCGCGAACTGCGAACTTTGAACGCCAGCTTTCCAATTGCTCGGCCCCGCGGCGGGCGGCTTCCTTCGCGGCGGACAACCAAGTTTCGATCTCGCTCATGGGGAAACACCCTTGCCCTACATTATGTATGCGTCGCTCAGGTCAATCTATCGCCGGCGTACCCAATCCGCCTGCTGATACCGGTTTTTAAGGACTTCATCGGTTCGCCCCTCGATATCGGGGAATGTTCCGATCGTGGCCTGCCATTCTGTGATCAGGCGATCACGCAGTACAGCAGCGGTAACGGGTAGATTCAACAGAAATTCGGCGTGGGTACGATGTGCCCGGTACTCGGGCTGCCGATCGGGCATCCGCAGGTAGCGGGAAGCGAGTTCAAGTTCAAAATCGTAGAGCAGGGTGCCATGATGAAGAAGGTGCGTGCGTTTCCGCTGTTGGGCGTTGCCGCCACACTTGCGCCCCGCGACGACGAGATCGCAGATGCCGTTCATTCGTAGGTCAGCGATCGGTGCCAGTGCCCGCGAAAACCGGTCGAGAATCCAGCGGTACGACGGGTTGACGTGGCGCAGGGCCGGGTCGCGGCCGAATGACAGAATGAGGCTGAAGCAGAGACAACCCCGGCCCAACAGCACCGTACCGCCCCCGCTGGAACGGCGCTGGATCTCTACCTGATCGCGGTCGCAGGCGACTTCATCGACGTCCGCTGCCAGGATGCTGCCGGCCCCGAGGACGACCGCCGTCGTCGGCCATTCCCAGAATCGAAGTACCTCCGGGCCACCGCCTTCCGCCGCCAGCAGCAGTGCCTCGTCGACTGCCAGATTTTCTGCCAGTGTGGGCCAGGCGCGGTCGAGCAGTGCGAGTTCCATAAGATGTTATCTTAGCGACGCCCCAAGGCAGCACGCCATGAACCAATTGCAACCGGCCCAAATCGTTCAGTTCGCCCGACGGTTCCGCTTCGCGGATGGCCGGGTGCTGCGCATCCGCATGCGGCAACCGATGACCAGCCGTGCCGCGGGGGAGATCGTCCTGCGCGTCCTGTCGGCCGATCGCGGTGAGAAGCAGCGCCTGCGCATCGTCATTCATCATGTGGAAGAGTTCCGTTTCCAACGTCGGCCCGGTCAATCCAAGTCGCGGCTGAAAGATGTGAAAATCGGCTACTTCAACGGGCTGTTTTACCTGAACCTTGATCCCTACGCGGACGATAGCCCGCCGGCTTTGCACGACTTTCGGGCGTCCGATGCGTTCATTGCCGGGCGGGAGTTTGCCTGGGAGATCGTCACGCCACGGCCGAAAACCTGAGGAACCTGTCGATGCAACTGATGCACAATGTCTACTTCACACTCAAGGATAAGTCCCCGGAAGCGATTCGGGCAATGGTGGCGGCCTGCCACAAGTACCTGACGGTGCAGCCGGGGATTGCGCATTTCGCCGCGGGAGCGCGCGACCCGGGTCTGACGCGCGAAGTCAACGATCAGGATTGGGACGTCGGCCTGCACGTGCAGTTCACGGATCGGGCGGCGCATGATGCGTACCAGGACGATGCGACACACAACGTGTTCATCGCGGAAATGAAAGCAAACTGGGCGAAGGTACGTGTGTTCGACTCGCTGGTGTGATGTTGCGACGATGGACATGAAAACCCTAACGTCACAGGCTCACACTCCGGAGATTCCCCGCATGGCAATTCGGTACTGGTTGACCCGGCCGCGACAGGCGATCGCGCGGGTCCGCTATTGGGTATGGGAAAAAATGAACCCGGACAAACCGTGGCTTTGCCCGGGCACGATCGCGTTCTGCGAGAAGCATTTGAACAAGTCGATGTCCGCACTCGAGTTCGGCAGCGGGCGAAGTACTCGCTGGTTCGCCGGGCTGGTCGGAAAGTTGATCAGTGTCGAGCACCTTGCCGACTGGCATGCGATCGTCACAAAGCAATTGGCCGATGCGGGGGTCACGAACGTCGACTATCGGCTGGTGCAGCTCGATCATCCCGAATCCGAAGGGGAGCGACCAAGCTACTCTCCGACGCCCGTTTACGTTGCGGTGGCCGACAGTCTGCCCGAACGCAGCCTTGGTTTCGCAATCGTTGATGGTCACTATCGAACAACGTGCGTTCGCCATCTTGTGTCACGAATGGCACCGGGGGGCTATCTCCTGGTGGACGATATCAACATGTGGCCCAGTCAATCAGCATTGCCAGTACCCGCCGACTGGAAAATCGTCGACGACAGCACCAACGGAGTCAAGCGGTGCATCATTTGGCAAGCGGCCTGACCGATGCGGCTCGATCGGGATGACTCCTATTTCACAACATCACGAAAGCAAAGCCCTGTCACGTCACGCTGGAAGTTCAACTGCCGCGCGAGTTTCAACAACTCCGCGGCCTGGGCGGGCTGCCGTTGGGCAAGAACGGCCAGCAGCACTCGCTTGGTAGATGGATCGATCGGCAGTTTATTCGCCAGACCGCTGTCGTTCGGCAATTTGCCGGTCAGTAACTCCGCGAAGCGGCGGTCTTCCCGGCTTCCTTTGTTCAAACCCTCCAGCAGCGCTGTCCATGCGGTGTCGGCGATGGCTTTGTTGCCCGTTTTGGTTGCTTTCAAGTACAGCAAGCCGTGGCGCGTGGCCGCCTGCGGATCGCCCGGCTCGACGGCAGCGGCGGCCTTGGACAGGTCACCACCCAGGAACGCGGATTCAAACGTCGGGGTCTGATTGTTGCGAAGGAACCCGGCGGCATCCTCCTCGGCGCAGCAGACAATGGCATTCAATGTCCGCCGGATGGTATCGCGTTCCGACTGCCGGCACTTTTGCAGCAACTCGTTCGTCTGCGTTTGGATCAGGGGCTTCTGGCCGCGAATGGCTGCCAGCCGGATCAACTGCACGTTAGCGGCCATCGCCTGACCCTCCGACGCGGCGTTTCGCTGGAACTGCTGCATCAGGCGATCGAAATCGCGGTTGGCGAGCAGTGCTTCTTCGTAGTAGCGCGAAACGATCGACTTGTCCCTCAGCAGTGCGACCGCCTTTTCCAAGTGTGCGCAGGCCTCGGCGAATCGTCCTCCGGACATCGCACGAAAACCCAGTCCCGAGAACGCATGGCCCGACGGAACCTTGGCCGTCGACGCCCGACGATAGAGCTTTTCGCTTTCATCCAGGTCCGGATCGGTCCGCCCGAGCAGATACATCGCGTCCGAATTGTCCGGATTCTCGGCCAGCAGTTTGCGATAGCGGGGTCTCAGATCAATCTCCGGGTGCGCTTTCTCCATTTGCGATCCGTACACACGGTGCCACTCCATGAGAATCGGCTTTTCTTCAAGCCGGGGTTCCAGGAACGCGATCGATTCTTCGGGGGACATCGCCACCATCAGCCAGTACAAGATCAGCGTTTGACTGGGGTCAATCGTCAGCAACTGCTTGGCGAACGCCGCCTGTTTGTCCGGCTCGACATGGTCCTGAATGAGCGTCAGTCGCGTTTCGGGCGAAGTGTTCGGTTCAACGCCAACCCGGGTCTTTCGGACTGTTGAATTGCCTTTGACCTTGATCGACTGCGGGAACGGCTCGAACTCATAGTCGACATCCGGCAAGGCGTAGAACGGCTTGCCGAAGTGGATCGTGGCGGCCGAGGGTTCTGGTGGATTGGCCTTGGCGTAAGTCGCTTCTTCCTCGACAACCACGGCCCAGCGATCGGGATTGATCACGAATATGGGCGAGTCAAACGGCCGGCCCCAGAACGGCGTTTCAATCTTGAATGTCTGCGGGTCGAGACCAGGCTTGGCGTCGACGAACGCGACGGGAACATCCCCCTCTTCAACATCGATCGGCGTCGATGAGTTTGCTGCCAGCTTGTGCTGCTGTCCCTGCACTGTAACGGAATAAGGCTGATTGGTTCCGTTGATCAGGTAGACCTTGCGATTCTGTCCCCGGTAGAACGCTGTTCCCAGGTAGAGTGCCAGCAGGCCCAGCACCAGCAGAATTCCGACATACTTCGGAGCCTTCGACTTCCAGCCGCCTTCACGGTAACCGGCCTGCTTCTGCCCGAACAGGTTCGAGGCGATCCGCTTCTCGGTGCCGCGATAACGGGTCGATTGCTTCCTCTGCTGAACGTATTCCTTCACATTCGCATAGTCCGGGAAGGCCGCATCGCGCTGATCCATCAGTTCCAGTGCTTCGTCGTGCTGACCGTGCGCCTGAAACTCGGTGACCAGCCCATAGATCATCCCGGCATTGTCGATCTTCTTTTCGTCAATGATATGCTGCAGGCACGGCCGGGCTGCTTCGGGCTGATGCTGGTGCAGGAGGGCCAGACCCAGTTGCTCGCGCACCGTCGGGTTGTCTTCCACACGCAGCGAGTTGCGGTACGCCTGTTCCGCATCGGGCCAGCGTGAGAAGAAGCCGTAGGAATCACCCACTTGTGCCTGCACCACGGCATCGTCGACCTTATCGCTTGCCAGCGTGGAGACTACACGATCGAGCAGCGGCTCATCCTGGTAGGCGGTCGCATGGACGATGGCTCGCACGATCGCATCGCGATCGTCCGGGTTCTGGCGGAGATTGTCGAGAACCTCCGTGGCGTCCGCAGCCTTGATCTCCTCCCACTTTTTCAGTGGAAGGTGGCGGTACTTCCGGCACTTCGCACACTGCCGCAGCACCCGCTGTTTGCCCAACGGAATCAGAGGGATGAAGAGGACAACGAAGTACAGCGTGGTATCGAACGATTCGAGCGTGCCCAGATGGCCGCAGCTCTCGCAGTGGTCGCGGATCGAATGAATCCGTTGCTTGCCGTAATTCCAGGTTCCAATGCCGTTGTAGACGGTGGGCACAGGCCGACTCCTGAAGGTGTTCGAAGGATGTGGGACGGATTTTCTTAGAGTACAACTCCCTCAAACGCTGGACAGCCGTCAGAGCGAAACCTTCTTCAGTGTGATCGTCAACGCTTGCCCGTCGATCTTCACGGCCGCCGTGTGAGCATCGCCGGCGAGTGGCTGGTGGCTAAGCGTTGCCAGCGTCTCGTCCGCGATGGCGTTGCCGTGTTCGCGGATCGCTTCCGCAAGTGGCGCGGCATCGCTTGCCAGATACAGCGCGATGCGGTCTTCCATCTCCAGGCCGGAAGACTTGCGCAGTTCCTGCACCTGCCGGATGATGTCGCGGGCCATGCCCTCGGCCGCGAGGGCGGGTGTGATGCGGGTGTCGAGAGCGACAAGCGTCAAACCATCTCGAAGTCCGATCCATCCATCTGCAGCGACGTATGTGGGCA
>JBBQII010000044.1:0-11710 GCA_038324795.1 Gemmatales bacterium | reverse complement strand
TCACCAGCAACTGCAGCGGCGACGTCGAAGCTCCCAACCATGCCCCCTGCAGGCCTTCGGTCACGGCTTCAAACGAACCGGCGAAACCCGCACGCTGCGGCAGATAACGCAGGGTAGGGGGGATCGCCACGTGCTGGATCATGCCGGTCTTCGAATTGATCGGCCCCGCGATGCGCGCGTACATCGCACCCAGACCCGGTTCGACGATCGGTTTGCCGTCCTGAACCGTCAGATCAGCCGTCAGGAACTGCTTCGCCGCCCCACTGTGCTCGGCATGGTTGGTCTTGAACGAGCGGACGACCGACAGGCGATCTGCCAGTTTCGCCAGCTTCGGCAGGTACGCGGAAAAGTGAACGCCCGGCACCGAGGTTTGCACGTGGCCGTTGATACTGGTGAACCCTTCGAGCCCGCCCGGTTTCGGGTCGAAAGTTTCGTACTGGCTCGGCCCGCCCGCGAGAAACAGCAGAACGACCGACTTGTCCTTCAGGTAGGCGCGTGAGTCTTTCGCCGAGGCCGATGTTTGAAACAGATTCGCAAGCGAATACCCCGCCCCCAGCCCCAGCGTACCGATACGCAGGAAATCCCGGCGTGAAAAGCCGTCACACATCCGATTCGACGTTCGCGAGACGATATTCAGCATCAGCGCACTCCCGGCAGGCAGAAGTGTAGGCGGCGCTCGGACGGATTAGGCGACGAAATCACAGTTTCCCGACGATCAGTTCGGAATACCCGATCGGGCAGGTGAGGTAGGATCACTCGGGAAATCGCCCCGGAGAGACCCACAGAATCCGCATCATCACCAACGACCGCCGATTGAAAGCCAATGCCGTGATGGTAGCGCGGCCGGTTGGAGTCAACCCCGCGACGCGCCATTGACGGGTCCAACGGAAGTGATCATCCCGTATGTCACGTCGGGGGTGGAAGAACGGAACCCATTTCAATGTTCGATGATCCCTGGCAGAAGTCCGTGCGCCTTTCTTCAGCGAACAGGTGACGCAGGCCAGTGCAAGATTGTCGAGAGTTGTCCCGCCACCGTGGACAAGCGGAAGGATATGGTCGATGTGAAACGTCGCTTCCTGCGACCACTGGGGCAACCGACAGTACTCGCAGTGATCGCGGGCACGCGTTCGAACGTCGCGCATCATTCGTACGGCCGGGCGCTCGCTCACGGCCCTTGTCGCCGGGAGGCCGCTTCGACCCGAGCCTTCAGCAGTGAAAGTGTATCAACAAGGGCGACCAGCGCCTCGGCTTCCCGACGTTCCTTTGCCGTCAGCTTGCCCGTTCGGTCCTGCTGATCGAGCAAATCATGCAGGCGCACATGCAAGGCCGGGGGCATGCGAAACTGTGCAGAATCTTTGGGTACTTCAATCGAGACAGTCTTGTTCGTAAGTTGGCCCGCCAATGTAGACTGCGGAACGGTCGACGTTATCTTCTCATCGCGAATCGTCATCCGCAATAAGGACAACCTGTCGGGCACGCCCGTTTACCACCCCGGCATCTCCCGCAGCGCTCTCCGCAGGTTATCGCGGTCGAAGACCGGCGGCACGTATTCGCCGGCGATGAGCAGGCCGTCGGCGTGCAGTTCGGCCAGGTCGGGCAGATCTTCGAGGCAGGTTTTGCCGCTGAACAACAGGGGGATCAGTTGGCCCTCGTCGTCGCGTTGGGTGCGCAGGCAGTTGGTCAAGTCGATCAGGCCGAGGCCGTAACTGTAATCCTTGGTGAATGGCCCGTATGCGCCGGGCAGGCTGCCGCGATAGACGCGAACGCTGTTGCGGTAGGCGTTGCGTTCATCGTGGCCGCGGTCGAGGAAGTGCTTATACACGTCGAGAAAATCCGCCCCGCGCTCGGCCATCATCACGGCCTGAAGCCGGTTGGCCAGCCGATGCCGTCGTTCCGGCGTACAGGCATCCGCGAGGATTTCGGTGAAGACTGCAATGCCTTCCTGCGTCCCCGTCACGCACGGAACACTGCCCGCCAGCACATTGAAGATCGGCTGGCCCAACCCGCTGAGCATCGTCCCCACATGAGCCCAGCCTTCATGGGCCTCCAGCAGGTCGATGTCGGTCCAGGTGAAGCGGGCGTCGCGTCGGACCTTCAGGTAACCGGCCCCGGCACAGGCATCCGCACTCAGTGCATCGCTGATATCCACGCGGATGGTCGCCGGCGCGAAGTGCTCATTCAATCGTCGGTGCAGTTCGGATGCTGCTGCTGCTGCATCCATCGTCGGCTTGACGTGATTGCTCAGCGGGGCGCACTCCAACCATTGCACCAGCCGCGTCAGCCGTTCGTGAGTTACGCGGTTGCCGAGCGTGCTGCCGAAAATCTCACGCGACAGCCAGACGAACTCGCGCGTACCGCGCGCGGCAATCAGCTTCAGCGCTTCCTGAGCGCTGCGGCAGCGCCGCAGCAGCAACCGGCCCGCGGCATGGCCGCGCCCCAGGTGAGAGGCAATTTCGCGCTCGATCTGCCGCAGGTCAACCAGGCGGGCACGCACCCGCTCGAGCGGGACGGCCTGCCGATAGTGGTCCACCGTGACGGCCGGCAGTTCACGCGCTCCGGCCGCGAAGAAATGCTCTTCAATGATTCCGTTCCAGCGCACAGCATCCAGCACGCGGATGCAACGCTGATGGTCGCGCAGCCGCGCGCTCCATGACTGAATCTGGCCGACGAAGTCGCTTCGCCGGGATACATCGAGCCGGGCCGGGGCCGGGATGATGGTTGAAGTCCGCAGAATCCCCATGGCGGGCGCTTCTAGCGAAGTTCGGCCGGCACGTAAAGAGAAAATCGCGGAAGGAGGTTCGTCAATCAATGCGGTCGCGCTCGCGGAACGGGCCGATGCGGCTGGCCTCATCCAGTAGGCCACGCAAGGCTCCGTCAGGTCCATCGGAGTTTAAGCGGCTCCGCCGCTCATCAATACGGGAGGACGCGCTGCAGGGCGGTCAGCGCCAACTCGGCCACCTGCGTCGGCTTCGCCTGCCACAGGGTGGGGTTCATCACTTCAACCGAGATATTACCAGCATAGCCTATCTTTCGGAGCGCTGCGAGCAACGCATCGATCCGAAAATCTCCGTCGCCCGGCAATACCCGGTCAGCGTCGGTCATCAGTTCACGCGGGATGCCGGCCACATCGCAGATCTGCACAAACGCGAGATTGCCGGTTGTCAGTCGTTCCAGGTCTTCCGGTTTGCTGGCTCCCTTGTAGTAGTGGAACCAGTCGAGATTCACCCCGACGTTGATCTCGCCGCATTGTTCGACCATTGAAATTGCCGTGTCGAGTGTGGAACAGAACGTATCGCCGCCGCGGAATTCGAGAGCGAGACGCACATCGAACCCGGCCGCCCACTGCGCGGCCTGCTTCAGCGACACGATTGCCCGTTCGATGGAGGTCGGCTCGACGCGCTGGGCGAAGTCGGCCGCCAGCAACATCACTGGAATCTGGAACTCCTGGCACAGTTGCAGCCGCTTCTTGAAGTGATCGAAGTGCGCCTTGCGGGCGTCACCCTGCGACAGCAACAGCCCGCCCTGGTACGATGCGGCCGCAAGCTTGATCTGCTTCTCGGCCAACAACTCGCGTGTATCCACGGGAGAATGCGTCTGCAGATGGGTTTCGAGCTTGGTCAGCCAGACTTCCATGGCAGGCCAGCCGGCACCCGTGTACGCGGCGACGTCTTCCTCGAACGTGGCCGACAGGGTCGTGACTTCGCTTAGGCATGGCTGCATCGCGGCGTCACCTGCCTTTTTTCTTCTTGCCGGTTTCCTTCGGCTGTTCCTGCTTGCTCTCCTCCTGGGTATCGACGCTTTTCGCGAACGGACCCAAGTCGAAGGCGTACATGACCACCAGCGCAACGGCAGTCACGTGCAAACACAGCCCGAGCACCAACCACAAATAGCCGCCTTTGACTTCTTCCTTCTTGCGAAGAGGCTTCGGCTGTTCGTCATCATGATGGTCGTTGAACATGCCGGCGTGATGGTCGTCGAAACCGCCTTCGCGACCGGTGACCGGACTGTACACCTGGGAATCCCGCGTGCCGGCCGGCAACGACTCGACCAGCGGGGAGTGTACTTCATCCGCCATCGGCGCGGCAGCCGAGGCCATCACGCCCGGAAGCGTGTTCGGCCGGGTGTCGGTGGCCGATGCAACCGGCACCGCGTACGCGACATCCGCCGGTTTGGCTGCCGGGGGCGGTACATTCATGCCGCCCGGTTGCAGTGCCGGGATGATCGCGGCGCCGTTGTGCGGTCGGCTCGAAGGATCTTTGGCCAACAGTCGGTTCAGCAGGTCGGCCACGGACGGGGTGATGTCCTTGCGAAGCACGTCTGCCTTCGCGGGTCGGCCTTGTTTGAACTGCTCGAGAACCTCGGCGGCGGTGGCACCCGGGAAGGGTGGGCGAGCGGTCAGCAGGAAATACAGCGTCGCCCCCAGGCTGTACCAGTCGCCTGCCATCGTGGGCGTGCCGTTGTCGGCCCGTTCGGGCGGATGGAAGTGCATCTTCTCGAGAAGGTGCCCTTCACGCATCGCGACATCGCCGAGCGCCGGCCGTAACGGCACGGTGCCAAGGCCTTCCAGACGCACGGTTGCGCCAGGGGCCGGGCGGACGACAGTCTGACCGGTGCCGTTACTGGCCGGCTTGCGGACGATCGGCGAAAGGATCAGCCGGTACGGCGTGATCTCACCGTGCACGACGCCGCGATCATGCGCTGCCTGCAGGGCGATCGCCGCCTGCCGAACGTAGTCGCACGCCAGCGGGACGGGCAGGGCACCCATGTCGCCCACCAGCGTGCCCAAGTCTGCACCTTCGATAAATTCGTTCACCAGAAACGGCATGTCGCCGGCCATGCTGGCATCGAGCAAGTTGACGAGGCCGGGATGCGAAATGGCGCTGGCGGCACGGGCGCGTGCGATGTACGCGGGAATGTCATCTGCGGGGGCCAACCAGCTTTCGTTGAGCCAGCGGACGACCACCGGTTGATTCAGGGCAGGATGGAATGCCTTGAACGAAGTGCCGCTGAGCTGATCCGGAAAGCGATCGAGCAGGCGGTACCCCGCAAACTGGAGGTTGTGCCCGCGACCCTCGCGGATTTCATCGATCTGAAATCGGGTCAGCCAATTGCTGGCTTCAAGAAAGCGCGCAATTCCGTCGACGTCACCCTGCGGTGCTTCCGGGCGGCGAATCACTTCCTCGATCCGTTCGTTCGCAAGCAGCCGACTGCTGCTCAATCCTTCGAGGAAGCGAGACATCAACTCGGTGGACATGCGCGCGGTTCCAGCCATCTGTCAATTCGGGGTGGATGGGATAAGTGTAGGGAACGGCCGCATTGGAGAGCAGAGGAAACCGGCCGGGAAGTTTCAGGTAGTCGTTTTCGCGTTTCGCAAGCGCCGGGCCAACTCGCGGACCGATTGTTCCTGCTCGGGCGTTTCGATCGATCCGGGCCGCAGCGACCGCACGTGATGGATCGCTTCCTCGGCCGTCATTCCTTCGCCGACAAAGTACCCCGCCAGCACGGTCCCGGTTCGACCGCGCCCGGCCAGGCAGTGGATGTTGACGCCCATGCCGTTCTTCTTCGCCTGCGTGATCGTGGCGAGACACCTTTCGTACTGATCGGGACGGGGGGCATCGAAATCGAGAATCGGCACATGCACCAGCATCAACCCGGCTTCATCAATTGAACGGCGCGGCGGCGGGTCTTCGCTCAGCGTCAGGAGAATGTCGATCCCCTCGCCGCGAAGCCAGCGCAGTTCCTCGGCCGCATCCGGCATGGCGGACGCGGCGAGAAGGGGCTTCGAAATCCAGGAAAAGGCAAAAGGGGCCATCGACGCATTCTATGGGAACGACGGCAACGAATCAGTCTCAATTACCGGGGGTGCGTTCACGAACTCTTCAGCGGCTTCCGGCCAAACTTCGCCCGAAGCTGGTTCGCCGTCTGCCAGACTTTGCCGTCAGTTTCCAGGAAGCCGATCAGGTTACCCGTTGAGATGCCCAGCAGCCCGGCCACGTCGCTGACTTTCGCTTCCGCAGCGACGAGCAGATCGAGGACAACGCCGACCGCGGGTAAAAACCGCGGGTCACGGAGCCCGAGTTTCAGCTTGCCATCACTGACGACGGCTTGGATTTCCGGCATCGTCGCGACATGTTCAACGGTCAGCAATTCCAACGGAACCGCTTCGCGCAGTTCGAGGAACAATGCCTTGTGCAAGCGCCGCAGCGCCTTCGCCTTATTCTCATGCTGCGAGCGGCTTTCCTCGGCGATCACGATCAACCCGCTCGGCAAATGCCGCAATCGCACGGCCGAGCTGGTCTTGTTGCGTTTCTGACCTCCAGGCCCACTGGCCCGGTAGGTATCGACTTCGCACTGGCTTAGCAGTTGCTGCTCAGTCAGATCAGTCCACCTGCTCCGTGAATGCGGAATTTGGAATTCGGAATTCGGAATGAAAGACACAGAATCTCCGGTTTTCATTCTGAATTCCGCATTCCGAATTCCCAACTCCGCATTGGATCAGACTTCCAGCTTCCAGGGTGCCCGGTACTCGCGACCGATCATCTTGTTGGCTTCTTCATCCGTGAACTTTTCGGTCTTCGGATCCCAGGTCAGCTTCTTGCCGGAGCGCAGGGCGATGACGCCCAGATGGCAGACCTTCACCGAACTGGCACCGACTTCGACGTTGCAGATCGGCTTCTTGCCCGACTTGATGCAGTCGAAGAAGTTGGCCATCTGGCTGGCCGGCCGTCCTTCGTATAGCATCGGGTCTTCCTTCAGCGGTTCCGAGATGATCTTGGCGTCGCTGGCGACGATCATCCCGCGGCTGACGAAGAGCTTGCCCGCGTCGCCGATGAACAGCACGCCGTTCTCGTCCGGGCCGACGTTGCGGGGCTTCGCGTCCTTGCCGACGAGGGGAACCTTGCCGTCCTTGTTCATGAGCGCCCCGGCATTTGTGCCGCCGCCGCTCATGGCGATCACTTTCACACCGTTCGCGTAGGTGAACTGCACCTGGAACGTAGGGTGCGTGTTGTACGCGGTCGGGTCCTTGGCCGGAGCCTCGGCCTTCAGTGTTTCGATCTGCGTCGGGCCATTACCGTCCATGTTCAGCGCCCACTGGGCGATGTCCAGGTGGTGTGCGCCCCAGTCGGTCATCTTGCCGCCGCTGTACTCGTAGAACCAGCGGAACTGATAGTGGCAGTTGGTGTTCTGCGCGTCTTTGTACAAGTAGTCGACTTTCGCGGTCGGCCCCAGCCAAAAGTCCCAGTTCAGGCCTTCGGGTACCGGCGCCTTGGGGATGGGCCCGCTGACCGGATTACTGCCGATCCGGCATTCGATCGACTTCACATTGCCGATCCGGCCGCTGCGAACCAGCTCGACCGCCAGACGGAACATGCCACCCATCTCGGTGCGCTGCTGGTTGCCGGTCTGGAACGTGCGCCCGGTCGCCTTGGCGACCTTCTGCAGCGCCTGGGCTTCGGCAATGGTCAGTGTCAGCGGCTTCTCGCAGTAGACGTCTTTGCCGCGCTTCAGCGCTTCGATGGCGACCAGCGCATGCCAGTGGTCGGGCGTGGCGATCGTCACGGCGTTGATGTTCTTGTCATCGAGCAGTTGCCGATAATCGCTGTAGCCTTTGGCATCCGCGAAGCCGTCCTTCTTCATCATGTCGAGGGCGGTAGTCAGGTGCCGTGCATCGACATCGCACGCGGCCACGTAGGTGCCGCCGACCTTCTTCGCTTCGTTGTAGATGTGCCGGCCGCGGCTCTGCGGGCTGCCGATGCCGATCGCGCCCATGATCATCTTGTCGTTGGCGGCCACGGCGCGCTTCGCCGTCGTGTCCTGCGCGGCGACAATCTGCTGTGCGTACCACAGCGGCAGGCCCGTGGCGGTCAGCCCGGCCAGCGACGTCGACAGAAATCCGCGACGCGACAGCGTTCCTCGTTGCAACATGATGAGTGGTCCTTGCCTTGGAAGGGGAACTGGAATGCGGCTATCTTAGCAGGCGATACGTGGAGTGGGTAAACAGAAATCCACGGGTTTTTTACGCAGCGTCATGCGTGTCAGTTCGGCGGGTGGATTAATTCATCGAGCACTTCAAGGTAGATGTGATGATGAAGCTGATCCAGTTTTTCGAGCGGCCCCTTGCGTGCCGCGAACAGCCAATGAACTTCCACCTGCCGCGGCACGTGCAGCGGCCAATTGCGAGGCAGGATCGGCTCGGGAGAACCCTCACCTTCCCTCAGCAGCATGAACGTCGCGCCGTCCTTCGAGATGAACGAACGGATGCCCAGCATCCAGTTCATCAGTGCCAGGTCCGGGCCGCCGGCCGCCGAGTAACGCAGAGCATGAGCCTGACGTACTTTCCCCAGCCGAGTATCGTCCTTCGGCAGCGAACGGGCCAGCTTGATGGCCCACTCCAGTTCTTTCGCATAGTCGGCCCCGCTGACCGGCCCGGGGATCACGTGGATCGGCGTCCCGTCTTCCAGTAACAGATAGGTCGCAATGCTTCCGCCGATCAACTTAAGGTTAGGCGTCAACTGCCCGCTGATCGACGCCGCGGCGCAAACATAGTCGCGGGCGATGATGTCATCAACGCGTCGGTCCGTCCAGCACTTCTCGCGAATCTCCTCGGCCGCGGGGCAAGTGAACGCCCCATCTCGAAATGTCCCCGCATACCAGGCGACCAGTACCAGTTTCCCTTCGGCCCGCGCCTGAGCCAGCGCCGGATCAACATCGCGGTGGAAACCGATCGGCGTTCGGAACGACTCGAGATCTGTTCGCTTACTTGGCGGTTTCGTGTCAAGCAGCTTCGTCGAATCCGCCTTCTTGGGCTCGAACTCTGGTACGCTCTGTGCCTGCTTCCATTCCCGCGGCAGCATCGCCAGGTACTCGACCGATGGCACCTCTCGCGGCGGCGCGGCAATCAGTTCGTTCGGCGCGGGCTCACGCTTTGTCAGCACCGGCGCGACGGCGACCGGCTTCGGTGCGACAACTGGTGAAGTGGAGTCGACGATCGGCCCGGCCGGTCGTGGCTTGTCACGCAGCGAAAAGACGATCCCGAGGCCGATGAAAAGCACCAGCCCCACGCCCAGCGCCACGTGCCGGGCGCGCAGATGCCGCCAGCCCCGTTCGCGAACGGGCTCTTCGGTCGAGACAATCTTCAGCGGTGTCGGCCGCTTGCTCATCAGTGCCCTCCGCATGCAACTATACACTGGCGGACGGTTGAAAACACAGTCATCTTGCACGTTCCGTTCCGACGGGCTATACGGCAGTGCCGATCAATCCGCACGGAGTGCGACTATGCGCGCGATCATTCTCAGCATCCTGGCCTTGTCCGTCTTCGCGACTGCCGCCCTTGCTCAGCCATCCCGGCCCGATCGCGGCACGAAGATCGCGCAGGTCAACGGGGCGACGATCACCCTGGGTGAAGTCGATGACGTATTGCGCAGCCGGCCCACGTCGTTGACGGTGCCTACTGCCGTCCAGGTACGGCAGGCCCGCCTCGACATTGTGACCACGATGGTCGACGACATGCTGCTGCGCCAGTTCATGCGCGAGCAGGGCCCCAAAGTCGACGCCACGATCATCGACAAGCAGATCACAGCACTGACAGAGGGCCTGAAGCCGCAGAACCGCACATTGGAAGACTATTGCAAAGGCCTGAACCTCAGCGAAAAGCAATTGCGCGAAAACATGCTGATGCTGCTGCAACTCGACCAGTACGTGAAGGACCATACGACCGAAGCGGACATGAAGAACTACTTTGAAGCCAACCGCGCTTACTTCGACAAGACGACGGTGCGCGTCAGCCACATCGTCATCCGCCTCAGCCCCGACGCGGTGCCCGCCGAGCGCGAGAAGGCGAAGCAGAAGCTGGCGGCCATTCGTGCGGAACTGCTGGCCGGCTCGGCCACGTTTGCCGAACGCGCGAAGGAGCATTCGCAATGCCCGAGCGCTCCGCAGGGGGGCGACATCGGCATCGTCCATCGCAAGTTCCAGAACGTGGATGAAGCGTTCGCCAAGGCGGCATTCGCACTGAAGGTGGACGAACTGAGCCTACCGGTCGAGACAGAATTCGGTGTCCACCTGATCAAGGTCACCGAACGCCAGGAAGGCAAGCCGGCCGAGTTGGAGAAGTCGCTGGAAGACATTCGCGACTGCTACGCGGAGGATTTGCGGACGGCACTCCTGAACCAGCTTCGCAAGAAGGCGAAGGTCGAAATCACGCTGCCGTAAGCGGACAGACAACTTCGATTACTTCATCCCGATGCCAAGAGGTTTCAACCACGAAACACTCGAAGCACACGAAATAAATCCTGTTCTTCTTTCGTGTGTTCCGAGTGTTTCGTGGTCGTTCAGTTGCATTGCTTGAACGTGCATCCCGTTGGTATGCACGCTAAACGTGACTTTCAGCGCTAACCCTGAAACCGCTTGATGAATCCCGCGCGGTGTTCGCTCAATAGTTTCTTGACCTTGGCGGCGGGCATCTCGTTGTCGCGCACGAAGTTCAACTGCATCACTTCGCCGCCGTCGGCCCGGTCGGCCTCCAGCGAGGGGTGGTCGGCAATTCCATCCAGGTGGCTCAGGTTGAACTGGCCGGGCACCCCGAGAAACTTGCAGTCGAGGGCATCGCTGTCCTTCGTGCGCACCCGGCCCCATGCCTTGCCGATGCCGGCGATCTTCAACAGGATCGCATCGCGCGTGTCCCACTTGATCTCGATTTCCGGATCGATCTCGCGAACGATCTTCAGCAGCCGCGGCAGCAGATCGCGGTCCCAACGCAGCTTGCGGCCCGGCGGGAAGCCTTTGTCACCGAGGTGCCACTTCTCGCCGTTGAGCTTCCACGGCATCACATCTTCAATCTTCGTCTCCATGGTGCCGACGCTCTTCTCGAACGCTGCCGCGGCCTGTTTCAGGAACTTCCGGAAGCCGGGCGTCTGTATCTCCGCCTTGTTGTGAACCAGCATCCAGACTTCCTGCCAGGGCCCCTTGCGGTTCGCGACGTTGATGCGCGACTCACGGTTGTAGACCTGCAGTTCGGCTGTTTCGTGTAACGGCTTCAGGCCCAGCATTTCTTCCACGACCGCCTGTTTGAACGTGTTCCGCTTCACGCGGAACACCAGGCGAACCAGCCACTCCATCCCGGTATGGCCATGGAAGAACCAGCCGCGCGACTTCACCTTGCCGCTGATCTCGACTGTGGTGCGCTGGCTCCAGTCGGTCTCGGAGAATTCACCCAGCGCGTGGATCTCGTCATCGAGCCAGTTGAGCAGGTCGCCTTCCCAGCGGGCCGGCTTGCCCGTGGTCGTCAGGCGATCAACCGTGTGCCAGCGCCGGCCGTCGATCTGCCATGGGAGTTGCGCATCCTTGCCTACTGATTCCAGCGAGACGTCGCCTTCGCGCGCCCGCAAGGCGGCGTCGGGGTCGTACTTCACGCGTTCGACGTAGGGGCCGGCCGCGAGGACTTGAGCGAGGATCTTGCCTGTGTGGGATACGTTGCCGCAAGCAGCCACATCTTCGGGGGTGCCGAACGCCACGACCTGACCGCCGCCGCTACCGGCCTCGGGGCCGAGATCGACGACCCAGTCCGCTGTTTTGATCACGTCGAGATTGTGTTCGACCGTGATGACGGTGTTGCCCAGATCGACGAGGCGCTGCAATACCTCAAGCAGCTTGCGGATGTCGTCGAAGTGCAACCCCGTGGTGGGCTCGTCCAGGACGTACACCGTCCGCC
>JBBQII010000043.1:0-11913 GCA_038324795.1 Gemmatales bacterium | reverse complement strand
GCTTCCTGATGACGCTGCTGCCGATCAACTACCCGTCGCCGGATCGCGTACTGCGGCGGCTGCCGTACATGCTGCAGGGGCACTATGATCTTGCCGCGTTGGGCGACTTGGCGCTCGTATCACTGGGTCTGACGCTGTTGGCCGCGGTAGTGGGGATGATCGGTTTCTCTCGCAAGGATGTCTGATGAAGACGCGCATTTATTTTGTCGTGTTGGGGCTGAGCGCGTTCTACGCGGGGTTGCTGCTGTTCGGTAGCAAGGCTGGCGACGCCGCAAGCGGCGACGAGTTGCGCGCCGCACAGTTGCCGATCGCGCCGGAGCGAGAGTGGGCACCGCCGCCCGCGGCCATCGAGTCGGCCCTGCGGCCGTACCTGCCGCCAGGCGATCTGCCGGTGATCGTCCCGATGGTGCCGTCGGAAAAATCCTTGCCACCGGTACAACCTGCCCTTAAGCTCAATGCGGAGAAAGAGGCGGTCATTACGCCCGCTGCGGCCGACGTGCCGTTGCTGCCTCCGGAAACTCCGGAACAGCCTTTGCTTCCGCCGGTCAGCGAACCGGAACAGCTTCGGCAGCCGAAGTTGTTGGTCGAAGACGTGCCGCCGATCATGGTCGAACCGTTGATCCCACCGGCGCGCCTGATCCCCGACCCGCCGATCATGATGCTGCAACCTGAGGAATTCACCATGAAAACTGTTCATCTGGCCGCTACGGCCGTGCTGATTGCCGCCCTGACGAGTCAGCAGGCCGTCGCGGCCGAACCGAACGACGATGTCGTTAAGGCGCTTGAGCGCCTCGACACCGCGGTCAAGCAACTGCAGGCCGTCGAGAAGGGTCTGACCGAGTACAAGACCGTGAACGCCAATGCGATGCAGCAGGTGCAGACCGGCGTCGAATCGCTTAAGTCCCGCATCAGCGCCCTTGAAGATGAAGTGAAGTCGCTGCGGACAACCGCGACCGTACCGAACGATAGCACATCCAAACGCGATACGCTGGATACAACGAAGTCGACGGCAAAACTACGACTCTCGAATGATTTTCTTGAAGCGGTTTCAATTATGGTCAATCGCCAATCGTTCCGATTGGCTCCCGGTCAATCCCGGGACATCATCATTCCCGCCGGGCCCTACGAGTGGCAGCTGCTTGAGTTTCCAGGCGAAGGCATGCGTTTTCGCGAGATCCGCGCAGGCGAGACGAAGCCAATCCGCATCTACACGGTGAACTGACTTGTTTCACGAGTTCCAACCGTAAGGTAGGGGTTCTGATTTATCCCTCCCTTACGGTCGGGGCTCGTTGGCGAAAGGCACTCGTTTTCGCGGCAACTTCATATCCCATCTGCTATATTGTCCGTTCATCCCATGGAACGGAGTAATCATGGCTTCTGACGTGCTGCCGATGAACCTGCCGGCACTCGATGACCCGGCCCTGTACATCAATCGCGAACTGTCCTGGCTCGAATTCAATCGCCGGGTACTCGATGAAGCGCAGGACCCCGGCGTTCCGCTCATGGAACGGCTGAAGTTCCTGGCGATCTTCTCGTCAAACCTCGATGAATTCTTCATGGTCCGCGTCGGTGGCCTGCAGCAGAAGGTGCAGGCCGGGATCATGCGCTCGTTCGGTGCCGACAAGATGCCGCCCGTGCAGCAGCTCGAGCGCATCGGCGAGAACGCCGGCGACATGGTGCAGACGCAGTACAAGGTCCTGACCGGGGAAATGCTGCCCGCGCTCGCGGAGGAAGGAATCGTATTCCGCCGCAGCAAGGACTTCAACGATGCCGACCGGCGTTACCTGCGCGAGATGTTCCGCAAGGAAGTCTTTCCGGTCCTGACGCCGCTGGCAATCGACCCGGGGCACCCGTTCCCGCACCTGTCGAACAAGTCACTGAACCTCGCTGTGGTCCTGCAACGACCCCGGCACAACGAGAAGCTGTTCGCGGTCGTGCAAGTGCCGGCCGTGTTGCCTCGTTACGTCCAGCTGCCGGCGGACAAGGGGTACGCGTTTGCCCCGCTCGAAACTATCATCCGGCTGCACCTCAGCGAACTGTTCCCCGGAATGGACTTGGACCATGCCACGGTCTTCCGCGTGACGCGCGATTCCGAATACGAGATCGAAGACGACGAAATCGAGGACCTGCTCAAAGCGATCGAAGAGGAGGTCCGCAAGCGCAAGCGCGGGGCCGCGGTCCGCCTTGAGATCGAGGCCGATGCCCCGCACGAGATCGAGCAGTTTCTGATGACCGCGCTGAACCTCGAGCCGGCCGACGTCTACCGTGTGCCGAACATGCTCGACCCCACGGGCCTGTTCCAGATCTACAACCTGCCCGGGTTTACGCACCTGCGTGACCCGCAGTTCGTGCCGCAGCCGGTTCCCGATTTCGCCAGTGCCACCAGCATGTGGGCGGCCATCAAGGCGCGCGACATCCTCGTGCATCATCCGTACGAGAGCTTCAACCCGGTCGTCGAGTTTATCGACTCCGCCGCCGCGGATGACAAAGTCCTCGCCATCAAGCAGACACTGTACCGCACCAGTTCGGACTCGCCGATCGTGCGGGCTCTGCAGCGTGCAGCCGACGCCGGCAAGCAGGTAACTGCCGTCATCGAATTGAAGGCCCGGCTTGATGAAGAACGCAACATCCTGTGGGCGCGGGAACTTGAGAAAGTGGGCGTGCATGTTGTCTTCGGTTTCATCGGCCTGAAGACGCACTGCAAAGTTTCGCTTGTCGTTCGCAAAGACGACGACGGCATCCGCCGCTACGTGCATCTGGCGACTGGAAACTACAACCCGCAGACCGCACGTGTCTATACCGACCTGGGCCTGTTCACCAGCAACCCCGAGTACGCGGAAGATGCCTCCGCCCTGTTCAACTACCTGACAGGGTACAGCGAACTGCCGCAGTGGAAGAAGCTGGTCGTTGCTCCCTCGCGCATGCAGTCGTTCATGATCGAGCAGATCGAACGTGAAGCCGAGTTTCAGCGGGCCGGCAAGCAGGGCCGGGTGATCGTCAAGGTCAACGGCGTACTTGAGCCGGCTGTCATCCAGGCGCTGTACCGCGCCAGTCAGGCGGGGGTGAAAATCGACCTGATCTGTCGCGGCATCTGCGCTCTGCGGCCGGGCATTCCGGGGATCAGCGAGAATATCCGCGTCGTCTCGATCATCGACCGGTTTCTGGAACACAGCCGGATCTTCTACTTCGGCAACAACGGCGACCCGACGGTGCTGATCGGCAGTGCCGACTGGATGGACCGCAACCTGAGCCGGCGCGTGGAAGTCGCCTTCCCGATCGAACAGGCCGACCTTAAACATCGGCTGATCTCGGAGATTCTGGCGATGAGCCTGTCGGACAACATGAAGTCGCGCGAATTGCAATCGGACGGCAGCTACCGCAGGGTGGTGCCGAAAGAAGGCGAAACGCCCGTCCGCAGCCAGGAACGTTTCCTGCAGATCGCCGCGGAGAACGCCGCCCGTCGGCAGAACGCGCTGGAAGTGCCGGTCACCCACGCGGAAGAACCTCGCCCGGTCCGCAAGCCGCGAAGCGGCGGCAGACGACGGCAGACGGGGTAAGCGCCGTCGTGTGCACGTCCAAGTGTGCATGTTTTGGCTCGGCGAATCGCTGAATGGTGCACACGTTGACATGCATACTACGAGGGTCAACCGATGAAACTCTCCCTTTCAATCCTGCTTCTCTTCGCATCATCTGTTGCGTACTCCGCAGATAAACTGAACGTCCTGTTCATCGTCGCGGATGATCTGCGTCCCGAACTCGGCTGTTACGGGTCGCCGGCTCTGTCGCCGAACATCGACTCGCTGGCAGCGCGCGGGGTGCAGTTCAACCGGGCCTATTGCCAGCAGGCGTTGTGCAATCCATCGCGGTCGTCGTTTCTCACAGGCAAACGGCCCGACACGTTGCGGCATTGGTCGAACAGCCCGCACTTTCGCGACAAGAACCCCGATGTTGTCACACTTCCGGAGCATTTCAAGAACAACGGCTACATCACCCGCGATGTTGGCAAGATCTTCCACAACTGGCACACCAAGGACAAAGGCGATCGCCGGTCGTGGAGTTCCGAGGAGTATCTGCACTACGCCAACCACGGCGACGACAAGCCGAAGATCGACACTCCGCTTCCCGCGAACCAGGCGAATGCCCCGCGCTGTGAACGTGTCGATGTCCCCGATGAGGCCTACTACGACGGCCGGGTGGCGAACGAAGCGGTGAAGGTGCTGGGCGAACTGAAGGACAAGCCGTTTTTTCTCGCTGTCGGGCTGTGGAAGCCGCATGCCCCGTTCAATGCGCCCTCAACATACTGGGGGCGCTATCACCGCGTGCCGCTGCCGAAACTCGATGCATCCCGCCCTAAGGTGCCCGGCGACTGGGCGTACCACGAAAGCACTGAGTTGCGGGGGTTGCCGCCGAAGCAGTTGAATTTCAGCGAAGCCGAGACGAACGAGATGCGTCTCGGCTACTTCGCCAACGTGGCGTATATGGATGCCCAGATCGGCAAGGTGCTCAAGGCGCTCGACGATCTCAAGTTGCGAGACAAGACGCTGATCGTCTTCGTGAGCGACCACGGCTATCACATCGGCGAACATGGCCTGTGGGGCAAAACGTCCTGTTTCGAACTTGATGCACGCGTGCCATTGATCATCGTTTCGCCGGACAGCAAATTTGTCGGGAAGAAGACCGAGGCACTGGTGGAACTGGTCGATTTATTCCCGACACTCGTGGACATGTGCAGGTTGCCGGAACTGAAGGGACTCGAAGGCAAGAGCCTCACACCGATCCTCGCCGACCCGGCGACGTCGGTGAAGACCGCGGCCTACACGCAGCACCCGCGCCCGGCTTACTTCGACCGCACCGAGAAAGGTGTGCCTGACGCCATGGGCTACAGCGTCCGCACTAAGCGCGTGCGCTACACCGAATGGCGCGACTGGAAGACGGGTGAACTGCTGGTCGCCGAATTGTACGACGCGCAACACGACCCCGGCGAAACCGTGAACGCCATCGACAACCCGCGCCTGGCGAAGGAACTGACCAGCGCGCAGGAGTTATTGAAGAAAGCGACGCCGTAAACGGCGATCAATGCGCTTCGCTCGCCCGTTGTACCACGATCTCTTCCAGGAGCGGGTGGCGTCCCAGCGGCTGCGCCAGCAGGAAGCTTACTTCAGCAAACCGCTCCGCCAGCTCCGTTTGCGCCTTCCGCATGTCGTCGCGGGCATGCACGCCCGGCGACAGGAAGTACGGCAGCATCACCACCCGTTTGGCACCGGCGGCGACACAAAGTGCGCCCCCATCGGGTATCGATGGCTCGGCCAACTCCAGAAACGATACTTGCACGTGGCCATACTCGCCCCGTTCACGCAGCTTGGCCGCGAGATGGTGCAGGTCGTCGTTGGCCTCGGCCCGGCGGCTGCCGTGCGCGATCAGAAGGAGTGCGGTGGGGGAGTGTTGTGAGTTCATCTTAAAGAAATGATAGTCCGCAGCGACCTCGTAGCGTACACGTCTTCGTGTGCGATTCAAAACGTGCACACGAGAACGTGTACACTACGTGGTCGCGTCGCTCGACTTACGTCCGCTGAATCGCAGTGAACAGGTCGGACATTTTCATACCCAGCGCCAGGCAGATGCGGTACAGCGTCTCAATCGATGCCGAGTTCTTGCCCAACTCGATCTGAGAGAGATAGCCGAGTGAGACGCCGGTTTTCTCGGACATCTGCTGCAGCGTCAACTTGAGGCCCTTGCGCTTGTCGCGGATGACGTTGCCCAGCGATTCACGCAGGGCCTCTTCGGTCATGCGCAGGAGGCCCTTGTTCTCCAGACAGCGCACAACGAGATTGCGAAGCTGATCGACCTGGAACGGTTTGGTCAGGTAGTCGTAAGTGCGGGCTCGCAGGCAGTTCAGTGCGCTTTCAACCGTCGGGAAAGCGGTCACGACGATGACACTGGCTTCCGGCTGATGATCGCGGATCCAGCGAAGCACCTGCTCGGCTTCAAGGCCGGGGAGGACATAGTCCATGATGATCAGGTGATATTGCTGTCCGGTCAACCAGCCTTCAACCTGGCTGGGGTCGGAAAGCGTGTCGATCACGAAACCCTGATTGCTCAACAGCGCCTGGATGAGGTGGCAGGTCTGCGGATCATCATCAAGGACCAGTATGCGGATCTCGCCCGACGTCTTGAACTCCGGCAGGCCCATCTGATGTGCAGGCGCGATGCGGGAGACCGGCTTCTGGAACGAGTATGTCGGCTTGTCAACGAGGAGACTCATGATGCTTTACCTCCTGGGGTGCGTGAATTTTCGGTCGTGGAGCCCGCCTCCGGGGCTCGGGCGGAAGCCAATGGCAGAACCAGATGAAACGTGGACCCCCGGCCGGGGCCCGCTTCGTAGCGGATGCCGCCCCGGTGGGCGCTGAGGATCCGGTAGGCGACTGACAGGCCGAGGCCACGATGGCGAACCTTGGTTGTGAAAAACGGTTCGACGAACAGTTTGCGGCGGTGTTCGTCCTTCACACCCGCGCCTTCATCAGCAATACGGACGACGATGTACGTCCCCGCGGTGGCTCCACCGAAATACTCGGCCGCCTCTTCGGGGGATAACTCATTCAATGCGGCACTGACGCGCACGGCTCCACCGGCCGGCGATGCCTCCACCGCGTTGTCGAGCACGATTGACAGCAGTTGCTGCAATGCGGTCGCGTCGATGCCGACCGGGGGGAGATCACTCGGCGAGGCGAACTGCAGCCGGACATTGCCCGCGGCGGCCTTTTTCAGCCGAATCTCTTCCCGTGTCAGCACGCCGGCCAGCGCGGTCGGCATCGGCCGGGCGACGCCGCTGCGGCTCATCTGGTGCAGCTGCTGCGTGAAGGCGATGCCGCGGTTGCCGGCCGAGGCAATCTCGCCGACGTACTGCTGCAGCAGACTACCCGGTTCGAGCATCGACGTTACCATTTCCGCGAAGCCGACCACGCCGGTGAAGATGTTGTCGAAATCGTGGGCGATCTTTCCGGCCACGAGCGACGCATCCTGCAGGCGCTGATTGATACGGGCGGTGTCGGTTCCCGGGCCGATGCGATCGACAAAAGCCGGGTGCCGGATCAGGTTATGCACGATGACAATCAGCGTGTGGACTTCTTCATCGTTCAAAGGTTCGGTTCGCGCTGCCCAAAGCATGCCGGTCCGTCGACCGGGCATCACGATTGGTACGAACAACCGGCCCGGATCGTTCGGGTCGATGAACGCCTCTTCGACTGTCGCGGACCCGGCCACGCGGGCCGTCACGTCGGCACCGAAACGCGGGCCTTCCTCGGCCGGCGGCTTGTTGGTCGCCAAGTTGATCTGCAGCGAACCGGGGATCGGCCAGCGCAGGCCGGCTTCGCTCAGCCCCAGTGTGCGCACAACGTCCCCAAGTACGGCATCCAGCGACGTGCCGTCGCCCGCTGCCAGCCGCGCCAGCAGCTGCAGCCGGGAAATGGCCGGGTGGCCGTGCATAGCGGGAGAGGAAGTTGTTTTCATGGCGTTGCGGCACCGGTCAAGCGCAGATGTACTGCGGGCTGAATCCGTTCACAGTCGGGCGGTAACTGAAACTAGTACACCGTGGCCTGAAGTCAAATCAGGCCGGTGTCGAATTTGCGGATTGCGAGGATTACTGGGGCGCGTTCCGCGGGATATGTTCGGACGCTGTTAAACTGAGATGGCAAGCCGGAGATTTGGGCGCACTGCATTCAATTCAAGGAAGGCTCAAAGTCAATTTCACTGGGCCTGGCTGTGCGCGAAATGGCATCGAAGATATCGCGCAAGCCTGGTTCGCGTACGCTGTCGGCCGCGTCGTCCAACGGCAGCCAGACTCGCTGACGCGAGGGGCGCTCCGGCCAATCGTCCGCTTCTTCGGTGACCTGCATCAGAAAGACAGTGACGTGACAGAGGCCGCCGTTCTTGTCGAACAGGTATGAGCCAACCGGTTCGGAGTGAAGCACGCCTGACAAGCCAGCCTCTTCCCAAGCTTCCTGCAAGGCAGTTTCGCCAGCGGACTGGCCCGGTTCGATCACACCTTTGGGGATGACCCAGCGACGACCGCTCGACGAGGTGACGAGGCAAACCTTGCCTTCGTAAACGGGGATAGCCGCAGCCTGTCGAACCCACTGGGGCATCATGATGCTCCTGACGTCCGGACGATTGACGTAATGATGGAACGCAAGGCGTTTGAAATCAAGAGATTGGGGGTGATTTCATCTGATTTACGCGGAAAACTCATGCGGCGAACATGAGGCGTTGATCTAAGCGGGGTCATCAACTTTCCCTCTCAAACCGCGACTTCAGGCGCGTAACGGAGGCGAAGTTCATGAGCCATTGACGTTGCGATGGCGTTTCCGGCACGGTCCATCCACGTGCCCGCCCCACTTGCTCGATCGCGAACTCAACATCCTTTCCCGAAAGAATCAATATCCCGATGGCAGCGAGCGGAGCACGACCCACGCCCTGCCGACAGTGAACAGCAACTGAGTTACCGTTCGTGAGAAGTTCCAGCGGCAACTGCAATTGTTCGGCGAAGTCCTCCATTGAGGCAGGCACTCCACGATCCGCGACCGGGATGTTCAACCATTGGATCCCTTCGGCTTCACATGCCGACTGCTCATCCTTCAGGTCCAGCGAACCGGCTTCTGCGGGCATCAACAGCGAAACAATGACATCGATCCCGGCGTGGTGCCATCCGCGCACTTCGTCTTGCAGCCATTCGCCGCCTCGGGGTCGGGGTGTGATGAACAGCGTTCCGGGCCATGAGCCGGGAATGGGGTTGGCTGTTACCAATTCGAGGTTGCCTCGAAACTAGAGATGTACATTCACTCAAAAGGTCAGACTGGTTGACTATTTGAGCAGACCCAGCTTTCGCAGCCGAGAGCGAATGGCACCACTGTTTCGCGCAAACTCTTCAGTCAATTCTTCGATGCTGGCACCTTCACCGAAACGAGATCGAAGATACTCATCATCTTCGCTGTTCCATGGCATATACGCTTGGCCAAAGTCTTTCCTGACTTCTGCCACGCTGAAAGTCTTCGAAGGTGTCACTAAAGCCAGAGGTTGCGTCTCGAAACTGACTGGTTGTTTCGGCAGATCATTTCGGGCGGTTGATGACATGAACAGCTGAAGTTGTTCGGGAATCTGTCGTGAATACACTTCTATCTCGGCAAAGCTCGCCTGACTGTACTCGCAGTCACTCTCGGCGAAAACGCCAACGAACTTGCCTATAAGCCGCTCGTCGAGCGACGGCATTGCTTCAAGAGCGAGCGATCGAAGGGTGTTGTAGTCTCGTGCAAAGTGGCCCCTCGGCACAGTTGCACGAGCACTCCGAGGAAGCTTCGAAAGAACCTCGACGAAGGCATTCGCCTTTCCAAAAACCGAAGCAAGCGAGGGCGTCATTTTGGGCTCCTAACACTTTCGAGCTCGCCTCGTTTCTCAGAAGTTATCACTACTTCTTTATCTTCTTCTGCTCTTCCAACAGCTTCTCCAGTACCGACTTCGCTTCGTTGAACGTCTTCTCAGCGTTCAGCTTTGCTTCCTCGGCGGCCTTCACTGCGGATTGGGCTGACTTGACCTTTTCGGCCAGGTCGTTGAGCACCTTGCCGGGGTTCACCTTGGCGACCATCAGGTCCGCGAGCAGCGGCTTGATTGCTTCGGCGGGGATGGCGTACGTGTCGGTCCGGCCGCCGCGGGCGATGTTGATGCCGATCACCCGGCCTTCAATGTCGACCAGCGGACCGCCGCACTGCGAGGCCTTCAGGTCGGTGTCGTGCTGCAGCGTGACCGGGAAACCCGTACGGCGTTCGCTGCGGTCGGTGCCCATGCTGTTCTGCAGGTCGCCGCGATCGACACCGAAGCTGGAGGGTCGTTTCTCCAGCGTGGCCTTCGCTTCGTCTTCCTTGCCGTCGCGACGGAACCGCAAAGTGACTGTTTCGCCCGGCTTATTCCGGCCGATGGTTGCTCCCAGCGTCTCGCGGTCGAGCGTTTCTTTTCCGTTCACGGCGATGATGATGTCATCGACCTTCAATCCGGCTTTCTCGGCGGGGCTCTTGGCGGAGACGACGACGATCTTCACGCCGTCGGCACCTTCGTTGTCTTCCATCTGGATGCCCAGATAGCCGCGATCGTTGTTGTTCTTCGGCAGCGCGACCTTCGGCCCTGGTGGCATGGTTCGCGAAGCCACGCTTACAACACCGATCGCCACCGGCTTTTCGGCCGGGGCGGTCGTGGCCACCCAGTTGCCGACCGGGGCGACCTTGCTTTCCGACCACGAGATCGGCTTCAGGTCTTTCGCATCTTCGACCTTCAGCATCGCGAGGTCCCACGTCTCGTTCGCAGAGATCTTCTTCGCTGCGTACTCTTTGCCGTCCTTGGTACGAACCATGATCTTGTCGCTACGCAGTTCGCTGTCCTTGGTAAGGACGAAGCCTTCCGCGCTGATCACGGTGCCAAGGGCGACATCCTTGCCGTTGTCGAGAACAAAGACCGTACTGTCGGCCGTCTTGGCGACAACCGATTTGAACAGGTCAAGGATCTTGTTGTTGTTCTTGGAGGCCCCGCCGGGGAACGGGTCGCTCTTGCGCTGGGCGAAAGCCGTATTGCCGCCGACGAGCAGCACCGCGGTGAGCAGAAGAGCATTCATGCGAAACATCGAGCGTGTCATCAGTATGAACCCCTGTGGGATGAATGAATGCCGGGAATAAATCAGCCGCGCTTGTCCAACTTCACCTTCAGTGTCTTCATGTCGCCGTTGCGGTTGACGACGACGTCCAATTCATCGCCGGCCTTCTTCTTCGACAGGATACCGAGCATTTCGTCGTAGTTCTTCACGTCCTTGCCGTCGAACTTGACGATCACGTCGCCGGCCAGCAGGCCCGCTTTCTCGGCCGGAGAACCCTCGGTCACACGGGCCAACTTGCACTCCTTGGCTTCTTCATCGCGAGTCACACCGAAGTAGGCGTTCACGATCACCGTGTTGCCGCCGGGTCCGATCTCGTCGCCTTTGACCAGGCGGTCCCAGCTGTCGGTGTAGGTGTTGATCGGCACATGCACGTTGGACATGATCGTCGGCCCGATCCGGCTGTGAATGCCGATCACCTTGCCACTCATGTCGAACAACGGGCCGCCCGAATCGCCGCCGACCAGTGTGCAGTCGGTCGTCACGGCAGTCTTGCCGTTGCTCAGAATCCGGCCCAGACGCACGACCGGCGACCGGCCCTTCTGGTAGCCGTTCGGGTGCCCGATGGCAATGCACCATTGCCCGGCAATCAACTGGTCCGATGTCCCCATTTCGCAGAATTCGAAGTCGCCTTCGCTGATGATCTGGATCATGCCGCTGTCGATCCCCGAGTTACGGCCCAGCGACTTGCCTTCGAGTCGTTTGCCGTCCGGCAACAGCAGCGTGCATTTCTGTCCCGGCTTGCCCGAAACGTGTCCCGCGGTCAGCACCATGCCGTCCTTCGAGACGATGATACCGCTGCCCGAAGCTCCGCCGATCTGAATGCCGACTGTGGAATTCGTCACCTTGGCGATGACTTTCTTCGTCTGCTCCTGAATCGCCTTCAGGTCTTCGAGTGTCTCGGGAAACGGCTTCAGGATGCCGCTGTGCAGGGCGGCCTCTTTTTTCGGGTCGTCCTTCTTGGGCGGCTCGTTCTTGGTTTCCTTCGACTCGACCTTGGGGGCATCCTTCTTCGGCGGGTCTTTCTTGGGGGATTGGGCCAGCGCGGGAGAAAGGAGTAGCACGGCCGACAGACAGGACGCGATGACGGTATGAATGGCCTTCATTCCACGAACTCCGAAAAAGGGACAGCAGGCACGGCGGAAGGGGAATCCCGTCGGATCAGTTCTCTTATCTCCGATCATGAAGCGTTTCTTCACGGAATTCAACTCTCCATTTGAGGGAGA
>JBBQII010000042.1:0-12209 GCA_038324795.1 Gemmatales bacterium | reverse complement strand
AAAGAACGGGTCCTGCCCCTGTTGGCCCCCGGCGAATGACTGATGAACGACGCCGTGCACGGTCGATACCTGATGATGCGGCATTGCCGATCCGCGGACTCACGAGTGACCCGATGCGAAGTCGGCTGGTATATCTTTGTGTCGGATGGTTGTCGGCCGCGGGCCTCGGCAAAGCCGGGGACTGGGAGTCGATCGCGCCGGCACCCGCGCTGTTGACCCTGCCGCCGCAGGCGGCGCCCGACAAGGGACCGCTGATGCGGGTGGCTGCCACGACGACGCGCCGCGATCGGCCCGACCGGCCGACTGAACTGCCCAACATCGATTCCCGTCTGGACATCAAGCCACTGGTTGAACCGAAGAAAGAGCCGATGCGCACGATGCCGCTGCGCGATCGGCTGTTCGGGCCGGACTACGACAACAGCCTGCTGTTCCTGCCTGATCGCAATCCCGGGTTGCGTCAGCCGCCTTGTCCGTGCCTGCCCCTGGGCGACTGGTGGGTGAATGCCGCCTACTTCATCGGGCAGACACAGTCCGATACCATTCCCGCATTGATCACATCGGACACGAGCACGCTGTACGGCGACGAGCGTCTGCAGCAGCCGTTCCGTTCGGGCATGCGGCTTGAAATCGGCAGTTGGCTCGATCGCTGCCACAACTGGGGCATCGACGGATCGTTCTTCTTCATGCAGTCGACCCTCGCGACCTTCTCGGTCGGCTCGACCGGCGAGACGGTGGTGGCCCGGCCGTACGTCCTTCAACCGGGCGACATCGCCGGGGCCGACGTCGTTGCCGGACCGGGCGTCGGCAGCGGTTTTGTCTCCGTGCGCTCGCCGATGACATTCATCGGCAGCGACGTCAACTGCCGGCACACGCTGGCCTGCGAAGACCGCTGGCGCCTCGACTTTCTGTCCGGTTATCGCTTCGTGCGCCTGTCGGAACAGATTGACATCTTCAGCCATTCGGACTACTCGAACGGCACATCGCGCAACGTCAACGACTCGTTCCGCACCGTGAACAACTTCCACGGCGGGCAGATCGGCTTCGCGGGCGAGTATCGCTACGAACGGCTGTACTTGTCGGGCTTCGCCAAGATCGCCTTCGGCGCGACTTGGGATGTGCTGACGGTCGACGGCACCACGCAGACTGCGGCGGGTCAGTCATCGCCGGGCGGGCTGCTGACAAGTCCTTCGATGTTGGGCAGCACTCACTCCCGCCAGTTCGGTGTCGTGCCCGAAACGAACGTCACGCTTGGCTATCAGTTGTTTGATCACTGGCGGGCTTACATCGGCTACACGTTCCTGTTCGTCAGCAGCGTGGCCAGACCGGGACAGGCGCTCGATGTGAACCTCAGCATGGGATCATTGCCGAAGCCGGACATCCACACGCAATTCTGGATGCACGGCATCAACATGGGCATGGAAGTGCGGTATTAGGCAAAGTCGGGCACCCAATGGGATGCCGCTAGCTTCACGCCACCAGCAACTGCATCTCTCCCACCGCAACGCGTGGCCCGCCATTGGCACCGAAGATCGACGTCCCGGCCACCAGCACGTTTGCCCCGGCGAGCGTGCTGATCGGGGCAGTCTTCATGTCGATGCCGCCGTCCACTTCCAGTTCGCACTTCGGGTTGTGCTTCTCAATCAACGCGCGAAGCTTCTGAATTCGCTCCGGGCTTTCAGGCAGGAACGATTGGCCGCCGAAGCCGGGCCAGACCGTCATGCACAGGGCCAGGTCGATCTCCGCCAGATACGGTTCCAGCACTTCGACCGGCGTTCCCGGGTTGATCGCCAGGCCGATCTTCTTGCCGCGGGCACGCACCTCCGCGATCAACGGTCGCGGGTCGGGCAGCACTTCGTGGTGAACGATCACCGTGTCGGCACCGACTTTCAGGAACGAATCGACGTACTTCGCCGGGTCGGTGATCATCAGATGCACTTCCAGCGGAAGCGTGGTGACTGGCCGCAGGCCTTGCACCACAACCGGGCCCATGCTCAGGTTCGGCACGAAGTGGCCATCCATCACGTCGATGTGAATGCGGTCGCAACCGCCTGATTCGACCTCGCGGACCAGTTCGCCCAGCCGCGAGAAGTCGGCCGCCAGAATGGAAGGTGCGATCGCGATCATGGGAGGAACCTTTCAGGAGTACAGTCAACCGTTACTCGCAGCAATCCTTCTTCACCTTCTCCGAAGGCGGGACATCGTTCGCCGGATTCATGTTGAAGAAGCCGTGCGGCTTCAGCGTGAAGCCGATGCAGGCGGTCGGCATCACGGGGTAGTCTTCCGGCCGCGGAATGTGCGTGTGGCCGAAGGTGTACCAGAAGACGACGTCGGTCGCCTCAATCTGGCGGTCGGCCTCGGTCCAGCGGATCAGGCCGTCGCCGCCGGTGCTCTGGTTCGGGTAGTCGCCGGCTCCGTACTTTTCTTCTTCGCGGTACGGTGTAACCCAGACGTGATGATTGACGAAGCCCGCGCGCTTGCGCCACCACGCATTCGGCGAGGCGAACGGCACGGCGTTGTCGCCGGGCAGGAACTTGTAAGACACCGGGTCGCCGACGGAGTTGAGCACCTTCGGGTTGATGATCTTCCAGGTGCGGGCCGATTCGATCGACAGGTTGGCGCGGGCCTGCTTCTCTTTCTTCAGAAGTACCGGCTTCGCCTGAAAGGCATTCTCGAACGGATTATCCGGCCCGGGCGGGTCGGCCGCCACATCGACCTGCTGCACGGAGTTGGCGGTGCCGTCGATGTCGAAGTCAAGCCGCATGTTGAAGAAGTGCTGATGGTTCGGCGCGTACACCTGCGGGGCGACCAGGTTGCCGTACTTCGGCTTTTCCTTCTTCGGAAATGCCCCCAGCGACAGGATGCCGGTCAGCTTGATCTCGAACTGGATCGTGCCGTCCTGGTAGAGATACCAGAAGAAGCCGTACTCGTAGTTCTCGACGGTGGAGATCGACGAGACGACCAGTCGGCGCGAACGCCGTACTTCGGGGGCATCGGGCAGTCGGCGATCTGTATGTTTCCAGAGGATTCCGTAATCCTCTTCGTGCATGCAGACGGCATTGGCGATGGTCAAGGGTTGGCCGCGGCTATCGCACAGGTGGGCATCGAAATACTGGATATGGCCCAGGCAGTCGCAGCCGAGTTGCAGGCTGTTGGCGCACATCCCCATGCCATACTCGCCGACATCGAACGCGTTCTTGCGGCGTTGGGTCGGCCCGGGGTCGCCGTACGGCACGACCATTTCGGTCAGCGAGCCGCGATAAAGGATCGAGCGTTCCTTCTTGCCATCGTGGTAACGCAGATGGTGCAGCGTCAGCCCCTCACGGGCGTTGAAGCCGATGACGAAGCTCCACTTCTGCCATGCCACCTGATGGCCGTCGACGGTGAAGCTGGGCCCTTCCGGTTGCGTGATCGACAGCGGCTTGATGTCAGCCCGCTGATTCTTGACGCGGTCGGCGGCGTAGTTGGCTTCGCCGGGCGGCAGGTCCCATTTGCCGTGCTCCTCAATGTGGATCACTTTCATCGTGTTCAGGTCGACGACGGGGCGGATCCCCTCGATCGGGCGCACGTAGCCGTTCTCGCCCGGGTTCTTGCGCAGGAAGCAGAGCGGGCGGGCGAGCCGGCGGTTCTTCTCGTCATCCTCGCCGTAGTAGCCGGCACTCCAGATGTCGATCATGACGAGCGACATGTCATCAATGTTGTGATGCTTCTTCAGCAGGGCCGCAAACTCGGGGCTTTTCAGCACGGCCTGTTCGCATTCGGCCTGTTCGTCGATCGTCATTGTCGGCTGAACATTGGGAACATGCTTGTACGACAGCATCGACTTCTTGGTCAGTGAGACGGTCGCTTCATGGCAACTGTTGGTGGCATTGTCGAACAGAATGGCGAACGCGGAGCGCGGCAGCCCTTCCATGCCGGCGTGTACAACGTCTTTCGACGGTTCCTGCAGGTTGACGGAGACAAAGCGCGTCGTCGGAGTCACCTTCCCGTTCGCTCGCAGGAGGTTGACCGCCGCCTGCACTTCCGACGCAGTCAGCGGTTCCAAAGGGTGTGCCATCGTGTTCCTCCTGATTCATTCAACGGGAAGGGCGTTCAGTTCGGTCGGGGACAACTGTGAGTTCCTCGCCGATCGGCCCGGGTGTCAGCAATGTTCCGCGGCGAGTCACGTCCTGGCCTCACACGGATGGTTTGAATTTCTTCCACAGTCCCCAGCCCCAGCCGCCGAGCCCGCCGGCATCCCTGGCAATGCGGGCCGTCCAGCGGCGGTAGCAGCGGGACAGATCGTCGTGACCTGTCTTGGGTGCGTAGGTGGCGATCGCCTCTTCGACCTTCGCCCGCATCACGCGGAAGACGGTCTGCTTTTGATCCTCGCCTGCACGCTGCACTTCGATCAGCGATTCGGCGAAGTGGAACAACAGACGCGGCACATCATCAAGGTCTTCGGGGTCGATGTCGTGCAGCAACAAGGCGGCATCGCCGGTCTTGCCGACGAGGGCGTCTTCAATCGCGACGAACACCTGATGCTCGGGCGTCGTCGGGTCGGGGGCCTGCGTAAGTGCCTGCAGGCTGATGCGATACGCTTCGTCCATCTCGTTGAGTGAACGGAATACCAATGCCGCGGGAAGCAGCATCCACGGCTCGGCGTCGGTGCGCGACGACCAGTCGTCCACCCATGCCCGCGCGACTTGCAGGTCGTTGACACTCAACAGCGCCCGGGCGGTCTTCGCCCAGCCGCGGTCGGTTTCGCGCAGCACTTTCTCATGTTGGGCGATGCACTCGTGCAGTCGTCCGGCGGACGACGGCTTGCCGAGGGTTTCAATCGCGGCCAGCAGCGCCTCCTGCCCGATCTCCCCACGGTCAAAGATCAGCGGCAACCTGCGTTCGAAGTCGGGGTCGTTGCGGGCGATGCTGCGTTCGACCCACAGCCGGCCCACATGGCTGACGCTGCCTTCGTCGTCCACAGCGATGTTCAGCATTACGTCAACTTCAGGCCCCCAGCCGGCTTCGGCAAGCGCGTCTGCCGCTTTGTTCAGCAGCAGGTAGGGTGAATCCTCGTCGCGGCACAACTGGGCAAATTGATCCTGAGCCGTTTCGAGATCGCGATTCTTGACTGCCAGCCGGATGGCCCGCAGGCGGACGTAGGGCCCGCCGATATGCTCCTGCAACCGGGCCAGCGTGCGCGTGGCGGTATCGATGTCATCGTCGGCCAGCAACTCGTCCATCAGATGCAGGCCGGCGAACGCGTAGTTGGGGTCGAGTTCGTAGGCCCTTTGAAAATCCGACTTGGCTCCGCGGCGGTCACCGGCGAACAGTTTGGCTTCCCCGCGATAGCCGTACGCGGCCGGATCGGCGGGGGCAAGACGCACGAGGTTTTCCGCGGCTTCCAGGTAGTCCGCGTGCGCTTCGGCGGAATCGAACCAGTTGGCGATCTGCTGCCAGCCCCAGTAGTAGTCGGGGTCGGCATTCAGGATATCACGCATGCGGGCGATGGCGGTGTCGCGGTCGCCGCGCAGGCCATGGATCCAGGCGGCCCGCCCACGCAGGATCATCGGCATGATGTCGCCATAGGCAGGCGGCTCGCATGCTTCCAGGGCTTCGTCGTAGCGGCTGGCCCGGGCGAGCATCTCGGCCTTTACGTCGTACGTCTGCACGTAGCGCGGGTGGACTGCAATCTGCCGGTCGATCAGTTCCAGTTTGCGGTCGATGCTCGCGTTCGCCCCGTCGGGCCCCTCGAGCCAGGCGAACAGTGTGTAGGGATGGAACTCCTCGCTGTTCAGTATCACATCGCAGAGAACGGCATCGACATCGTCGGACCAGTCGGCTTTGCGGCACTCGGCCACGGCGGCGTTGATCGGCCAGGTAGAGTCGCAGGGCAACGAACAGGCATCGCGCACGGCGTCGAGCGCGGCGTCCCTGTCCTTCTCGTGCGAGGCAAGCTGAGCGTAGCGCGCCGCCACGAACGGCCGGCCCGAGCCGCCGATATGCTCCTGCAGCAGCGCCAGGGCCGCGCGGGCGCTGCCGTACTCCTCATCGTGCAGATAGGCATCGAACAGCAGCATGCCGGCGAACGAATAGCCGGGGGCGATGCGCTGGGCCTCACGCAGGTCGGCCTTGCCGCCGTCGCGATCGCCGGTCTGCATGCGGGCCTCGCCGCGCATCGCCAGGGCGACCGGGCTGTCGCCACGCAGGTCGACCAGTTTCTCGGCGGCTTCCAGGTACAGGTCCGATTTGCCGGTCTCGTTGTACCACTCGGCCAGTTGCTGCCAACCCCAGTAGTAATGCGGCTCAAGTGCCACCAGGGCCTGCATCTCACGGCAGGCGATATCAAAGCGGCCGCGACGGGCCTCCACCCACGCGGCCCGGCCCTGCAGTACCATCGGCGGGTCAGCGTCGAAGATTTCCGGCAGTGCGGCTGCCTTCGCCTCGTCGTAACGGCCCATCTCCGCCAGGCGTTCGGCCTTCAGGTCATAGGCTTCGATCGAGCGGGGGTTGAGCGCGATCGCCCGATCGAGCGATTCAAGTGCTTCCTCGGCCTGCTCGCGCCCCGGCAGGACACGCACCAACGAAAGCCAGGCCCGCGCGTCACCGGGGCGAACGTTCGCCACTTCACGTGTGATCTCGACGGCATTCTCCGGGCATTCCATCCGCTCCGTCCAGTCGGACAGTGCGCGCCACGCCCAGTCGTACCCGGGGTCGAGCTTCAGTGCGACCCGCAGCCGTTCGAGCGGCTCGGTTGAATCGCCTGAGTTCCACAGGTTGTCCGCGAGGTAGCCATGGTTGACCGGGTCGAGCGATGAGCGTGCGACAGCCTGTTCGAGTACGACGCGCGCATCCTCGCTCTGCAAGTTCGATTCGAGCGCCTCGGCCAGTTCGCGCGCGGCATAGCTCCAGCCCGGGGCCACGCCCACGGCCCGGCGCAACGCCTCGATCTGTCCCTCGGTGTCGCTTTGAGCCCGGTGCACCTCGGCCAGGTCGATCCACAGCCGGGCTTGCAGCGGGAAGCGGATGACTGCTTCCTTCGCCAGTTCGTGGGCTTCTTCCAACCGGCCACAGATCAGCAACTGCTGGCTGACCGTCGACCAGCACGCCCAGACTTCCGCATGATCATCGAGTAACCCCTGCAGGATGCGCAGCAGGTCGTCGGGCTCCATGATGTTGACGGCCTGATCGCGGAACGCCATCAGGCCATCGCTGAACACCGGCTGCGTTTTCAGTTCGTCGGCAATGAACTGCAGCGCGTCTTCCTTGTCTTCCTCACCGGCCAGCGCGACCAGTTCGGCGATGGCGACGTCGTTCTCCACCGATCGGCGGATGGCCTCCTCGTAGGCTTCGCGCGATTCGGCCGGCTTGTCCGCCTTCAGGCTGACATGGCCCAGTGTGTACAGGTACGACGCGCTGTCCGGTTCCAGGTCGTGCGCGATCTCGAGTTCCGCGAACGCCTCGGCGGCGCGGCCGTTGTTCGCCAGGTGCAGGGCGTATTCGCGGTGAGCCCAGGCATCCTCGGGGCATTGGTCGATGAGCCGACGCAGGATCTGCTCGGCCGAGAAATCGCTGCTGACGCCCACCGGTCCCGGTGCTTCCGACCGCAGCCAGTCGATCAGCAACTGTTGCAGCGGATGATGCGTCGGGTGCTTGTCGGCCCATTGGCGCAACCACACCACGGCGGCATCACGGCCCTGCAGGTCGGCGATCAATCGTGGCATGGCGCGGTACGCGTCGGCCGCCAGCGGTTCGACTATCAGCAACTCTTCCCAGTGACGTTTCGCCAGTGGCAGGTCGCAGCGCAGCGTGGCCATGCGGGCGGCAGTGCGCAGCCAGGCGGGCAACGCAGTTCGCTCCTTGGCCTTCTCCAGCAGTTCGATCCCCTTCTGCGATTCGTTGTAGTCGGCCCGCAACTCGGCCGCGAACAGCAGAACTTCACCCGTCTCAGTGCGATCCCCGCCGGCATCGGTCGCTTCGGTGACCTGGTCGAGGACCTTGAAGGCCGACTGCATTTCGTCCTGTTCGCTCAGCGAATAGAACAGGGCGCGGGCCGGCGACGCGAGCTTGCCTTTGGTGCGGTTGAAGCGAGTCTGCAGAAATCGCATCGCTTCGGGCGTCTGCTCCAGAACGCGGGCGGCGCGGAAGTAGGCCTCGGCGAATTGCTCGTCGCGTTCGTCCAGGCAGGCGGCGAAGCGGTACAGGTCGGTCGCTTCGTGGAACTCGTGTTCCTCCCATAGCAGGTTGGCGAGGAAGTAGTACGCCACCGCGGCGTACGGCCGTTTACGGATGCCGCGCTGCATCACGTGCACGCCTTCACGCTGGAAGCGGGCATCGGGCAGAATCAGTTGCGCGTAGTGCTGGGCGAACAGCGGGTCGCCATCGGTGCGGCGAAGCTGTCGCCTCGCCATGGCCAGGCGCTCATCCTTGCGGCCCAGGTCGCGAAGCACGTTGATGCGGCTGAGCAGAAAGGTCGATTCGTCGGGCCATTGGTCGAGAACGCGATCGAGCGCCTGCAGCAGCAACGTCGAGTTCGCGTCGTAGCGCGCGAGTGCCAGGCGGGCAAAGTCCTTGAGCCGATGTTCCTGCATCTGGGTCAGGAGCCAACCCGCCTTCGGACGATCATTGACGGCGAGGCATTCCTGCAACTGGTGAAGCTGGTCGTACAGTGCCTGATCCGGGTCGCCGATGACGAAGCTGTCGAACAGGTGTTTCTTTTCTTCGGGGACGATCGCGAGACCGCGCGGGCCAAAGGGCGCATAGCGCTCAAGCAGCGGCTTCAGCGGTGATTCAATCGAACGCCGGCCCGAAGGGTCGCGCATCCAAATCGAGTTCCGCTGTCGATCATACCCGCAGACGACCTGCGAATGCGTGTACCCCGCGTCGACCATGGTCATCAGAAACGGGATGCCGCGATCGAGCATCGCGAAGGCCAACTCGGGCGTGATGGTGAACTCGCGCTCGTGGAAGCCGGCAGTCCGAGCCGACTGTCGTTCCTCACTTTCCCACAGGCCGTCGAACGTTGGCTTTTCGTCCGGCAGTTTGATGTCCGGCGCGTTCCAGAAGCGAGTCAGAATCGTCAGCGGGCGGGGCGGCGTCGGGGAGACGGGGAACTCGGGCATGGTCAGTCGCACGCTGTTGCCCGGTGCATCGTGGGGCAGTTCCAATCGTACGGCGAAGTCGGTGTAGAACTCATCGTCCGCGAGCGGAGCCTGCACCTTCGCGGCGGCGATGTCGCCCATGAAGTAAGCGGAATCGCAGCGTCGCGCGGCCAGCCAATCGCTGACTTCCTGCTCCATCAGGGGCGACAGTTCGGCATAGCGCTCGTAGCTGGTCCGGGCATCGCCGGTGCGGCCCATGTCGAGCTGGATGGCGGCCAATTGGGCGACCACAATGCCCGATTCGATGTGTTGCACCGCTTCGGTGAGGTGGTCAAGCGCTTCGTTCTCGCGACCCTGCACCTGGAGCAGGTGCGCGGTCGCCTGCACGCCGGGGCGGAACCAGGGGATCAGTTCCTGCGAATGCTTCGCGGCCTGCAGGGCATCGTCGAAACGCTCGGCAAACTCGTAGGCGCTCGCACGCTCGATGGACAGCCAGGCGCGGTCGTGCGCCTGCGACTCCGCGCGATTCAGGAAGCGTTCGGCCCGGTCGAAGTCGCGCAGCCGGGCCGCGACGAAGCCGTGCAGCCCGTACCAGTCGGCCCGGACTTCGGGCGGGGCGTCGTTCCACTCGGGGTTGCGGCGAAGGAACTGCCAGCAGCCGTAGGGCCCGTGCTTCTCAAGCCGATAGCGGGCGTGGTAGTAGATCGCTTCGTGATAGGTCGGCGTGTCGCGGTAGGCACGCAGATGCAGCCAACGGCCCAGGCGCGGGGCGCCCAGTTGGATCACCAGCCGGCCCGCGAGCAGGCGGGCGGCGGCGTTCGACCATTCCTTGAACGGACCGAACGCCTTCGCGCGCTCCAGCGCCTGCACGTAGAGACCCCGGGCGTACAGTTCTCGAATCGGTGCAAGGTCCGCCGTCGCGATGTCCATGGATTCAATGGGTTCCCGGTTACTCGTCGCTGCGAGAGGCCTCGACCATCTGCCCCAGCAGATTGAGGATGGTGCCGATCTGGCTCGCCTTCATCGCATAGCGGTCTAGGAATTCGCCCAGCGAGAAGTCGTCCTCCAGGCCGTGCGAGTCTTCATCGTTCAGATGATCCACCATGTCGCTCATGAGCCGCAGGTAGGCGCGTTCCACGGTGGGCAGCACTTCGCGGAAACTGCCGGGCAGTTCGGGGAACTCGCCCTGCCAGCGCTCGAAGAAGTTGCGCCAGCGGGCCTGCGAGTTATCCCCGCCGGCGACGGCCTGTGCCTGCATCAGGCTCAGTTGCTCGCGCTGGATGTCCAGCAACTGCGTCAGCAACTCGGTAGAGTGGTCGGCCGCCGGCCCGGCCGGCGGCAGCAACGCGGGGGTAGGCGGTGCCACGATGAACTGAAAATGCATGCGTCCCTCAGACGGTTCCCGGCAGTCGTGTCATGTTGAATCAGCTTCGAGAGCATTATACAAGGAAGGGCCATCGACTTCACGCGTGGAGTTGGCGGGTTTCACAATGCGTCCACGTTGGTTCTCAACTTTCCTTGACAGGAGGCGATAACCATGTCCGCCGGTGAGAATGACGCCCGCACGGTCAGAATCATCAGTATTCGCGAAATGTCAATCAGTTGGCAATGTCTTCATTTGCTTGCCGCAAGGCATCCACGAACGCCGAGAGGTCCGCACCGGCAAGCGTCAGCCGCATCACGAGTTTGCGGTTCGTTTCGACGATCAGGAAGCAACGATCCGCGAATTCATCATCGCGGGCAAGCGAGATTGTCTCGTCGTGGTTGCTGTTGAGGGTAATCTCCGACGGAGGGGATGAATCGCCAGCCGGGACGAGAAAATCAAGTAGCTCGCTGACGATGGCCGGAGACTTGATCTCGAACGAAAGGAAGGCCGTACGCCCTTCAATCTGCATCGACCAATTTCGGGGGCCTTCATCGACAGACACTTCCCAACAGCCACTCTTTCCAAGCCCGGCAAGTCCAACGGGATCGATACGTGTGCCAGTAGATGCAATTGCAGACATACTCGCCTCGTTTCGCTGTGTTTGAAGGTTTCGGCAGCAATGCGTTACCAAAAATGTCGTCAGGGCAACGGTTCGCCATCATCCCCGACGCGACGATACCCCTGGGTGCCGCCGTTCTCCTGCACATCCCAATGGTCGGGATACCCTCCGTGTGCCCTATCGCGGATCCTGGTTTTGCCGTCGGAATCCACGTATCCTTTCTTGCCTTTCCTGGGCCCGCCCTGGATCGTCTCTTTCCGGATGATCGGCCTCCCTTTCAGGTTCGTGTCGAGTTTTGGAATAAAAGGAAAGCTGCCACCAGTCGGCAGCCCCGCCTTCCTGATCTGTCGGTCGATTTCTTCGGGCAGATCGTCCGCCATGTGACTCGACTGATCTAAGCGATACTGTTGATTCGCCATAAGAACTCGGCGAACGATCACACTTTACCCTTTTACAGATCATACCAGACATGTCCGGATTTGCATCACCTTCGCGATGGTGTTTCGCATCCCTCTTGACTTTAAAACAAGCGTTTGCTACAGTTGATTAAATCAATCGTTTGAAACGTTCGATTCATGGTGTATCCTCTCCCGGGATGAAAATGACAGAAACTATTGTCCCAGCAAGGGTAACGCCAACTGAACCGGACGAAACGCGGCAGCGCATCATGGATGCCGCCGAGCCGATTTTTGCTGAGATCGGTTACGAGGCGACGACGGTTCGGATGATCTGCGAACGTGCGGGGGTGAAAAACATCGGGGCGGTCAACTACTACTTTCGTGGCAAGGAGAACTTGTACACGGAAGTGGTCAAGAACGCCCTGAGTTGCTGTAGCGATGGCCTGCCGTTTCCGGAGTGGCGGAGCGGTACTTCGGGCGAACAGAAGTTGCGCGACTTCATCCACGTGCTGATGTCGCGCTTTGTGCGGGCTCCGCGGCTGTCGGCCATGCAGCTGGTAATGCGCGAGTTCGCGAGCCCGAGCATGGCGACGCGGGAAGCGGTGATGGCGCATATCCACCCCATGGCGCAACTGCTGCACGCGATCCTTAGCGAGTTGATCCCCGACGTGCCGATCGAGAAGCGCTGGCTGATAGGTTTCAGCATCGTGGGACAGTGCCTGTACTACCGGCAGAACTGGGCCGTGGCC
>JBBQII010000041.1:0-12234 GCA_038324795.1 Gemmatales bacterium | reverse complement strand
TTGCGCGATCACACTGTTGCCCAGATAGTTGCCGCACAGGTCGATCTCGCGCAGCCCGCGCAGGTACGGCGAGGCGATCAATTTCGCCAGACATTGCGACGCTTCAAGAAAACGGATCCGCCGGATCGGCCCATAGGCGAGCAGTTTCCCGCCATGTTCGATGAACGAGGCAGCGTTGACAGCAACGGCATCGATCAGCCCGCGATGCCACGACCAGTCCTCCGCGAGGCGGCCGAGGTCGGCACTCACCGCCTGCTGCAACGCACCGCTGAGTGTGGCAACCTGGAGCTGCAGGTCGTCGCGGCGCGGGTCAGTGTCGGGAAGTTGCTCGAGGCAGCATTGCAGGCGGATCAACTGGCCGCGCGTGTCGCCCCTGGCATCGAGCCAGTCGGCAAAGATCAGGCGCGGACCGTCGTCGCCCGGTTGGGTCCGGATCCGTTCGAGAAACGCGAGTTCTTCATCGCTCGGCATGAACGCAGTGTAAATTGTCCGTCAAGGAGATTCAACGATGGCCGCTCCGCAGACCCCGCCGCCGGAACCCGTGCAACCGCCGCTCGTCGAGTACTCCGCCAGCGGCAGGCCGAACACCCGCGCTGATCGTGTCGCATTCCAGGTCTGGGTGATCATGTTCCTGCTGGTGATCGCGGTAACTCTGCTCAGCTATCTCGCGGGATGGGTTTTCTGATCGCGGGAGGATAATCCGCAAGCGATGCCCCGCGTCAGGGCCCGAGCGCAAGCGAGGTCAGTTCCTCGTCCGGGCTCTCACGCAATTGCACCAATGTTCACCGCCACAAGTCCATCACATCCGTGAAAAAATTCACAATCTCGCTTGAATCATCTCGCTCGCTTCTGAGAATAGCTACCCCGGAAGGAGCCATCGGATGAATGGCGAGCGTCCGCGTAAAGCGCCCGCATGGCTGCTGGCGGCGACGGCCGGCTCGACGCTGGTCGGAACCGTTGTCGGCGGGCTGCTGCTTGATCTTCAGTTCGGCTGGACGCCGTGGGGGACGCTGATCGGCCTGATCCTGGGCTGCTTCAGCTGCATCAGCATCCTGATGCGGGCTGCGAAGCTGGCCCGCGAGGAACCGCCGGACGCATCACCATGAACCGACTTCGGCATCTGGTGTTGATTACGTTTGGGGTGTGGCTGCTGGCCGCGTTGCCGGCGGGATTGCTGGGGTTGGCCTCGCCGCTGGCGGTAACGCTGATCGCGATGGCCGTGTGCCTGATTCCCGCTGCGATCACGCTGCTGTTCATCGACCGGCTGCGAAAGCGAACTCCCGAGGAAAAGATGGTCGCCACGATGGCGGCCCCTTTCATTCGAATGTTGCTTTGCGGCACGGGAACGGCTGGGGCCTACTTCGGAATCGACTTCGTGCATGAACACGGCTTCGGCTTCGTGGGCTGGGTGATCGTGTTTTACATTGTGACTCTAGTCGTTGAGACACGGCTGCTCTACATCGATACAACCGCTTCGGCCGAGGCCGAACCAACGAACCGATAACCGAGCCGACTCGCATGGCCTCAGAATCCGGATTCAACCCAATCTCGCACGTCGCGGACGCGCACGAGTTCGAGATTTTTCACGGCGTGAATATCCACATTCCGTTTGGCATCACCAAGTTTGAAATTCTGATCTTCGCCGCGGCGGTGCTGGTTTTTGTCGCTTACTCCTGGCTGGCAAAGAAGGTAGTGACAGGTGAAACGCCGAAGGGCAAGCTTTGGAACTTCCTCGAGATGCTGCTGATTTTCATTCGCGATCAGGTCGCCCGGCCATCGATCGGGGAACATGATTACAAGCGATTCCTGCCCTACCTGTGGACGACGTTCCTGTTCATTCTTGTGCTGAATCTGTTCGGGATGATCCCGTTCCTTGGTTCCGCCACGGCGAGCCTGGCTGTCACGGTCGTGCTGGCCCTGATCAGTTTCTCGGTGGTGCAAATCAACGGCATTGTTGCGAACCACGGGTTCAAAGGCTACATGAAGACGTTTGTGCCGCATCTCGAGTTCGGCAGCAGCCCCCTAGCCAGGATCCTCAGCTTTTTCATGTCGGCGGGCATGTTCGTGCTCGAGGTCATGAGCATGTTCATCCGCAGTATCGTTCTCGCGATTCGACTTTTCGCGAATATGCTGGCCGGTCATACGGCACTTGTCGTAGTGCTTTCATTCATCATGATGGCAGGCCAGGCGGCTGCCAGTGGTTCGAATCAGGCATCCATGTTCTTCTGGCCGATCACGTTTTCGAGCGTGGTGATGGTGACAGTACTGAGCTTGCTGGAATTGTTTGTCGCCTGTCTGCAGGCGTTTCTCTTTACGTTTCTGACCGCGATCTTCATCGGGCTGGCAATTCATCCGCAACATTGACCTAACACCCCGGCCCGTAGCCGGGGCCGACTTGTCCACACTTGTCTGGAGAAAGTGAACCCATGAGCCTCGCTTCCCGTGTCCTGCTTGTCCTGTCTGTCCTCCTGCTCATCACCCCCGCTGCTTCGGCGGCCGATCCGAACTGGGCCGGCATGGGTACGGGCATCAGTATGGGTCTCGCCGTAATCGGTGCCGGCATTGGCATCGGCCTGATCGGCTTCGCCGCGTTGTCGGGTATTGCCCGCCAGCCCGAACAGGCCGGCAAGATTCAGGGGGCCATGTACGTGTTGGCCGGCCTCGTCGAAGGTGCCGCCATCGTGGCCCTCCTGCTGTGCTTCGTCGTCGCGGCCCGCATCATGGGTGGTTGATCAACACGTTCGGCGGCGAGGCCAACGGCCTCGCTGTTTGACGGAGGGGTTTTCCGATGAAACTACTCACAGCCGCATTGTTCGTCGCATCGCTGGTGTTCGGCTATGCCGCGCCGGCGTATGCCGACTCAACGACTCCCAAAGGCGAGAGCGGCGAAGAAAAGCTCGCCAAAAAGGAAGAGCTGGACGCCGGTAAGGTCAGCGGTCTGACCCGTTACGACCTCGGCATCTGGACGCTCGTCGTCTTCGGCCTGCTTTTCCTGTTGCTGTCGAAGACCGCATGGAAGCCGATCATGGTCGGCTTGCAGAAACGGGAAGACACGATTGCGGGGTATCGCAACGACGCCGAGGCCGCCAAGCTGGAAGCCGAGAAACTTCTGGCTGAAGTGAAATCACAGCGGGCCAAGGCCAGCGAGGACGTTGCAGCGATCCTGGCGGAAGCCCGGCGTGATGCCGAAGTCTACCGTGATGCCGAGAAGGCACGTGCAGGTGCCGACATTCAAGCGGACCGCAATCGCCTGAAGCGCGAGATCGAGGCTGCCCGCGACCAGGCACTGTCCGAGATCTGGGATAAGACCGTGGAGTTGGCCACACTTGTTTCGAGCAAGGTGATCGGCCGTTCGGTAAGCAACGACGATCATCGCCGGTTGATTGATGAGTCGTTGACCGAACTGAACGAGCGCATCAGCAAAGCGTAACCCAACAGCCCACGCGGGAAGTTTCGACATGGAACAGATGGCGACATTGAGCGAGATGGTCAGCAAGGGCAAGGTCACCAACCCTGCCGAGCTGTCGCGCATCGAGAAGCTGTACGAGGAGATTCTCCTCGAAACCAGCCCGAACCGTCTTGCTGCGCGTGTCGCCGCCATCTACGCCGAGTCGCTGCTCTCCGTTGCCAATGCCCGAGGCAATGCGCTCGAGGTCGGCGACGAACTCGATTCACTGGTTCACAGCGTCTTCACCAGGAGCCCGGAACTTGAAATGTTCCTGGCGAACCCTGCTGTTCATCGCAAGCGCAAGCTCGCGGTGATTGATAAGGCGATAGCGGGCCACTGTTCGCCGCTGCTCGAAGACTTCCTGAAGCTGCTTTGCAAACATGACCGTCTGGCTCACCTGCGGCTGATTGCCGTGTCGTACCAGGCGCTGCGTGATCGGGCCGCCGGGCAGCAGCGGATTCTCGTCGAATCGGCCGTGCCGATGACCGACGAGCAGCTTGACCACTTGAAGGTCATGCTGGCAAAGGCCCTGAATGAGACACCGATTCTGATCAATCGAGTCCACCCCGAACTGCTGGGCGGCGTGCAGTTGCACGTAGGCGACAAGGTCTACGACATGACCGTCCGCTATCGGCTGGACGCACTCCGTACACAGTTCCTGGCAAGAGGCAGCCATGAGATTCAAACCCGACGAGATCGTTTCAGTTCTAACGTCTGAACTCAGTGAGTTCCGCGCCCAGTACGATACCCGTGAAGTCGGCCGCGTGCTCGAGGTCGGCGACGGCATCGCGCGCGTCTACGGCCTTTCGGGCGTCATGGCGGGCGAACTCGTCGAATTCACGGCAACCGCTGTCCGCGGCCTGGCGTTCAATCTCGAAGAGAGTTCCGTCAGCATCATCATCCTCGGCGACTACCTCAAGATCAATGAGGGAGACGAGGTCCGCACCACCGGGCAGCTGCTCAGCGTGCCTGTCGGCCCGGCGATGGTCGGCCGGGTCGTCGACCCGCTCGGCAACCCGATTGACGGCAAAGGCCCCATCGTCACGAGTGAGTCGCGGCCGATTGAGACGACGGCTCCCGGCATCGCCGATCGCCAACCCGTGAAGCAACCGCTGCAAACCGGCATCAAAGCCGTCGACGCGATGACGCCGATCGGCCGGGGCCAGCGCGAACTCATCATCGGCGACCGCAAGACCGGCAAGACCGCGATCGCCATCGACACGATCATCAACCAGAAGTCAGAAAACGTCATCTGCGTTTACGTGGCTTGCGGGCAGATGCAGTCGAAGACGGCGCAGATCGTTGAAGATCTTCGCAAGAACGGCGCACTCGAATACACGATTGTCGTCTGCGCGACATCGGCGGATGCGGCCCCGCTGCAGTACATCGCACCGTATGCCGGCACCGCGATGGCCGAGTACTTCATGTATCAGGGCCGCGACACGCTGGTCGTCTACGACGACTTGTCGAAGCAGGCGGCCGCGTACCGTCAGTTGTCGCTGCTGGTACGGCGTCCTCCCGGCCGTGAAGCCTACCCGGGCGACGTGTTCTATTGCCACAGCCGCCTTCTGGAACGCTCGGCCAAGCTGGCCGAACGCTGGGTCATCATCCCCAACGACACGAAGGAAGAAGGCGTCACCGACGACTGGGGCGTCAACAGCGCGGTCGATTCGACCCGCAAGCGAAATCCGGGCGAGAAGGGCAAAGTTTACGTGGGTCCTTCCGAACTGGCCGGCAAGCACCACGCCGAGCAAGTCGACCTGCCGAAGTTCCCCGGCCATAAGCTGGCCCGCGTTGCCGCTTCGGGTGGCTCGCTGACCGCGCTTCCCATTATCGAAACGCTCGAAGGTGAAGTCTCCGCGTATATCCCGACCAACGTGATCTCGATCACCGACGGACAGATCTACCTGCAGCCATCGCTGTTCTACGCCGGCGTGCGTCCCGCAGTGGACGTCGGCATCTCCGTCAGCCGCGTCGGCGGCAACGCCCAGATCGGCGCGATGAAGGACAAGCGCGTGGCCGGCGGCTTGAAGCTGACCCTGGCCGCGTTCCGCGAACTCGAAGCGTTCGCCCAACTCGGTACCGAACTCGACAAGGTCACGCAGCAGTCGCTGGATCGCGGCTACCGCATGGTGGAAGTGCTCAAGCAGCCGCAGTTCCGGCCGATGAACGTGATCGATCAGATCATGATCATCTTCGCCGCCAACGCGGGTGGGTTGGATAAGGTCGACCGCAAGAAGGTCCGCGAGTGGGAAGAACAGTTCACGAAGTTCATGGCGGAACAACGGCCCGAAGTGCGGGCGGCCCTCGTGAAGGAAAAGAAGATCACCGGCGATATCGAGTCGAACCTCAAGAAGGCGATCGAGGACTTCCAACCGCAGTTCCGGGGGTAGGGGCCGTATAGTCAAAACCGCATTGGTGAACCATGCCCGAGTTCATCTGGATCGACTGGAATCGGCAAAAGATCGACAATCATGCGTTGTCGGCTGATGAGGTCGAGATAGCCTGGTTAAGCGGGCGGATTGTCGGAGGAGGTAATAGTCCGAGTCATGGTCCCTACTCAACCAGTGAAGGAAGTTGTCCGTCGGGCAGGACAATTCGGATCGTTTGGCGGTATGATGTCGATCGGGATGGCGAATCGAAAGTATTCGTCATCACTGCCTACTGAGGAGTTCAGATGAGCACGATCGTGGCACACCCCGATATGCGAAGCTCGACGCAGAAAAAGGCCGACGAAGAAATTGCTGACTACTGTGAACGCTATCTGCTGATCGATGTGACGACTCGATGGGCAGTAGGTGGGATTGAAGACATCCGTCGCGAATTGGTTGAGTCAACTTCGGGTGCGGAGAGCAACTGCCTGCCTTGCCAACGTTTGGCCCTGCCGTTTGTATGGGACGGGTTGCCTTATCAAATTGAGCGGGCAAGTTACCGGGATGGTGTTGCGGACGTGAAGTTACTTCCCGCAAATCCCGAACTGGAAGCTGAGATGCGAAATCGCATTGAAGCCGATCTGCATCATATGTTGACGTACTACCAGGGATTCGGCTTCGCCTGTTTTGTCGAAGACCATTCCCGATACAAGGACTTCGTTTCCAGCAATGGCTAAACTTCGTGTGCGGATTGTGAATTCGAAGAGTTGAGTAGCGGACGAGCGCCATGCAGGAGTTCCTTTGGCTGGACCTGAATCGCGATAAGATCGCTTATCATGCATTATCCGAGGAGGAAGTCGAATATGCCTGGCATTACCGACAGGATTTAATTCACAAGAATCATTCGCTACACGGTCAGTACACCGAGAGTGCTGGCCGGTGCCCATCCGGGAGAGGCATCAAGATCGTTTGGCGATATAATGTGGACTGGAAAGGCGATCGAGTCGTCTATGTCATCTCCGCTTATGGACGCCATTAAGGACACTCCCATGAACGCAATAGTTGCCGATGAATTATTCACTCCAGATCAGATTCGCGTTGATGAAATGGCCGCAGCCGGTGACTGGAGCGAGTTCACAGTCGTTCAATTGATGCCAGAAGAACTGGCATTTGAATTGCTTGAGCATATGGTACAGAACTTGAAGAACCACAACGAATCGTTGCAAATGCAGCCGTTTTTGTGGCGGGGCAATGCCTACCGGATTGTTCGTTGCGAGCATACTGACGGAAAGACTGTCGTCGAAGTGACGCCTGCCGATCCGGAATTCGCTGAAGAGTTAACGCGGCGCATCGAGCAGAACCGTTTTCATACATTCGGGTACTTCCAGGCGGTGGGGTTCGCCTGTTTCCCGGAAGACTACAAGAAATATCAGGACGCCTGATCCACTATGGCTAAACTTCGTGTCCTAGTCCAGCGCCGCAAGGCAGTTCGCAACATCCGCAAAATCACGCGGACGATGGAACTGATCGCGACGGCACGCTTCAAGAAGGCGTTCGATCGCGCGTCTCAGGCGGAGGCGTACACGCGCAAGATCGCCGAGATCGCCGCCGATCTGACCAGGAACGCCGGCGATGTGTCGCATCCGCTGTTGGCCGTGAGGCCGGTCAAGCGAAGCCTGCTGCTGGTGATCTGCTCGAACCGCGGCCTGTGCGGCGGTTACAACGGCAGCATCATCCGCGAAGCGGTGGCGCGCACCCGACAGATGACCGCCGAGAGCATGTCCTACGACATGGAGCTTTCCGGCAAGCGCGCGATCGCCTTCTTCCGTTACCAGGGCATCCGCGGCACGCAGAGCTATACGCAGTTCGAAGACAAGCCGTCGTTCGCGGACGTCGAAGCGATCGCCAACAGTTACATCAAGATGTTCGTCAGCGGGCAGATCGACCGGGTCGAAGTGGCGTACACGCAGTTCGTCAGCGCCTCGCGCCAGAAGGCTGTTGTTGAGACACTGCTGCCACTGTCCGGCATGGCTGAGGACATCAGCCGCCACAAGTCGGCAACACCGGCCAGCGGCGGATCGGTTGACTACGAGTTCCTGCCGAGCGCGGGCGACATCCTTGAGGAGATCGTCCCGGCCGCGTTCAAGGCCCGGTTGTTCAAGTGCTTCCTCGACGCCGCCGTCAGCGAACAGATCGCCCGCCGAGTCGCCATGAAAGCCGCGACCGAAAATGCCGCCGACCTGATCAAGGCCCTCAGCCAGCAGTACAACCGTGCCCGCCAGGCGAACATCACCAAGGAGATTTCGGAACTGATCGCCGGGGCGGAGGCACTGAAGTAACATGCCTACCCCGCGCCGCGAACTCACGTTCCGGAATTTCGACGAAGTGAATGCCGACGTCGAAAACTTGCGGGCGAGGGGGTACAGCAAGGCCGGCAACTGGAACCTCGCCCAGGTATGCGGCCACTTGGCCATGTGGATGTCCTTCCCGATGACCGGCTATCCGCGAACGGGGCCGGTGATGAAGGGCATCCTCTGGCTCTTGCGAAATGCGATGGGCAAGCGCGTGGGCCGGAAGATACTCGCGGCGGACAAGTACCCGCCGCGCGGCCAGACCTTGAAGGGTACGATTCCGCCCGCGACGCAAGATGAGGCCCAAGCGGTGGCGATCTTGAAAGACACAATCGAGCGATTGGAACGGCACACGGGAGTCATGCACTCGTCGCCGTTGTTCGGCCGCTTAAGCCGAGCGGATGTGCTGCGGTTGCAGATGATTCACTGCGCCCACCACTTGAGTCATCTGGTGCCGGCATGACCCGATTTGTTCGCGACCATCTGCGGGCATTGCGAATCAGCAGCGAGCTGACGCGCTGGTTCCGGAAAGGGCGCGAACCGAACATGGAGCGGGTCACGGTTGAGCGGGTACTCGCCGCGTTGCACCGCGAGGGGATCAACCCGGTGCTGATGGGCGCGCACGGGATCAACGTGTATCGAAGTGAGACCCGCGCCACGCAGGATGTCGATGTCCTGGTGACGAAGAAAGATGTTCGGAAAGCGATCCGCGTGCTGGAAGCGACGTTCCCGTACCTGGAGTTTCGGGAGAATTCGGCCGTTGCCCAGTTCGGCGACCCGGTCACCGGCAAGCCGGCGATCGACGTGATGAAGCCGAGTTCCGACTCGAACCGGCTTGTATTTCGACATTCGGTCCGCATCGGCGAGACCCATCGGATTCCCGATTTGGAGATGGCGCTGCTGTGCAAGTTTCTTTCGATGCACAGCCCGAACAGGCGGGAACCGAAACGACTGGTTGACCTGAGTGACTTCATGGACATCGTGGAGACTAATCGGGAACAACTTGACTTGGACAGGCTGAAACGGATTGCCGACTTGCTCAACCCGAAACGTGGCAAAGCCGTTCTGGAAATCGTTGAAGACATTGATGAAGGCCGTCGCATCCACCTGTGACGAATTCTGATCTCGGAGAAGACATGGTAGCTGCTGCTGCGAAGAAAGGTTCCATCGTTCAGATCATCGGCTCGACGTTCGACGTCGAGTTCGAGGAAGGCCATCTGCCGGCCATTTACAACGCCACCACTGTCGAAGGCGACAACAAGGGCGTGAAGATCGATTTGACAGGCGAAGTGCAGCAGCATCTGGGCGGCAGCCGTGTCCGCTGCGTCGCGCTCGGTTCGACCGACGGCCTGATGCGCGGCATGGATGTCCACGATACCGGTGCCCCGGTGCAGGTCCCCGTCGGCCTGGAAACGCTGGGCCGGGTGTTCAACCTGCTTGGCAAGCCGATCGACGGCATGGGCCCGATCCACGCCAAAGAGACCCGCGGCATCCATGCCAATCCGCCGAAGTTCTCCGATCTGTCGCCCAAGTCCGAAATTCTCGAGACCGGCATCAAGGTCATCGACCTGCTGACGCCGCTGGTCCGCGGTGGCAAGGCGGGCCTGTTCGGTGGGGCCGGTCTGGGCAAGACCGTCATCCTTCAGGAACTTATCTCACGCATCGCGAAGGTCTACAAAGGCTACTCGGTCTTCGCCGGCGTGGGCGAGCGTACCCGCGAAGGCAACGATCTCTGGCTCGAAATGCAGGAAACCAAGACCGGCGTCGGCCCCGACGCCAAGATGGTGCTCGACAGCACCGCGATGGTGTTCGGCCAGATGAACGAACCGCCCGGTGCCCGCCTCCGCGTCGCACTGTCGGCCCTGACGATGGCCGAGTGGTTCCGCGATACGACCGGTGCCGAGACGCTGTTGTTCGTCGATAACGTCTTCCGCTTCTCGCAGGCCGGCTCGGAAGTGTCCGCCCTTCTGGGTCGCATGCCGAGTGCCGTGGGTTACCAGCCGACGCTGGCCACCGAGATGGGTGCCCTGCAGGAGCGCATCACCTCGACGTCCAAGGGGGCCATCACCTCCGTGCAGGCGGTCTACGTCCCGGCCGACGATCCGACTGACCCGGCCCCCGCCAACACGTTTCAGCACCTTGATGCGTTCATCTACCTCGAACGCTCGATCTCGGAAAAGGGCATCTACCCGGCCATCGATCCGCTGGCATCCAGCAGCCGGTTGCTCGATGCCCAGTACATCGGCGAACGGCACTTCAGCGTTGCCCGCCGGGTGCAGACGATTCTGCAGCGCTATCGCGAACTGCAGGACATCATCGCCATCCTCGGCGTCGATGAACTGTCCGAAGAAGACAAGCAGAATGTAAATCGCGCCCGCCGCATCGAGCGCTTCCTGTCGCAGCCGTTCATCGTCGCGGAAGCCTTCACCGGCAAGTCGGGCAACGTGACGCCCCTGGCCGAGACAATCCGCAGTTTCGAAGAAATCTGCGACGGTAAGTGGGATCATCTGCCCGAAGCGGCATTCATGTACGTCGGCGTGATTGAAGAAGCGGAAGAACAAGCCAAGAAGATGGCGGCTAGCAGCTAGTGCAGCGTCTAAGCCGAAATGACGTGTAGCCGCGTTCGCCAGAACGCGGGTTTCCCGCACTCTGGCGAGTGCGGCTACAAGCCATTCGGGTTGTGACAGAGCACTGGATACTGATAATTTTCAACTTCTTTGGATCGCAGTCTAATATGGCAACAGCAACGAAAGCCCTGCAAGTCGTCATCGTCACGCCCGAAAAGGCGGTACTCGATGAGCGCGCCGAATTCGTCGTCCTGCCGATGATCGACGGTGAGCTCGGCATCCTGCCGCAGCACGTCGCGATGATCGGCCGGCTCGGCAACGGCGAACTGCGCATCACCCAGGCCGGCAAGGTGCAGAAGTGGCAACTTGTCGGCGGGTTTGCCCAGGTTCGCGGCGATGTCGTCACCGTGCTGACGGGACGAGCGACAGTGGTCGTTGTCCCGACTGCCTGATCGGCCCTTTCCGATCGTTGACTGTTCGACGAAGATAATGCTGCCTGCATCGTGTCCGTGTTGACCGGCCGCCGTGCAGGCAGCATTGCGTTGGTGCCCGCGATTCCCACATTCCTCCCCCAATGTGGGACGCTGCCATGAACATGAAAACCACGCTGTTTCTGCTGCTTGCCGCCGGCGCTGTTGCCGCCCTGTTCTGGAAGGGCCCCGAACTCGCACCGAAGCTCGGGCTCTCGCCGCCACTCGAATCGACCCCCGATCGGGGTACGGCCGATACGCTGGCCGGTATCAACCCTGCTTCGATCACGCGCGTCACGATCGACTTACCCGGCAGTCGGCCGGTCGTCTTCGCGGCGGGCAAAGCGGGCGGCATTGAACTGCTCGGCAACTGGCCGACGCGCCGCCAGGAACTCGGCGAACTGCTCGACACGCTGACGCACCTGAAGTCGCGCTTCCTGCCGATCCCGCTCGGCACCGGCACCGATCTCAAGCCGTTCGGCCTCGATCCATCGCAGAAGCCGGTCATCGTCACCGTTGATGTCGGCACCGAATCGCGTGTGCTGGCGTTCGGTCAGGAGCCCGCCGTGGAGGGCGAGAATCCGTTCGTACGCTCCAGCTACGTGCGTCTCGGCGGTCGGCCGGAGCTGCTTCGCCTGGGGCCGGACGTGATGCCGATCCTCCGTCGGCCCGAGGATGCCTACCGCCGCCGGCAGTTGTTTCCCGAAGCGACCGAGCGCGTGAAGATTGTCGAACGTACCGACACTCGCCCCGGCAACGACAAGCAGACGGTCAACATTCCCACAGTGACGATTCTGGGCGACCTGGCAACGCGCATCGCCGTGACCGGCCCGGCCGGGCGCTTCGTGCTGGAGCGCACCGGCTCGACGCCGAAGCCCACGTCACGCGCAGGGTCGGTCGGCACCGACCCGCAGATCACCGCCGAGCAACTGGCCGAGGCATGGACCGTCGTGGAGCCTTACCGCGATCGCGTCGATCCCGCGAAGCTGGGGGCGATCCTCACGGCCATCCCCGAGCTGATGGTCG
>JBBQII010000040.1:0-12487 GCA_038324795.1 Gemmatales bacterium | reverse complement strand
CACCACTTCCTTGATTCGTGCGGGCAGTTCGCGGATGTCGATTGTGGTCGCCATAAAGCGACTTCCAAGTTGGCGTGAGTCTCTTCGAGACAGTGCTTCCAAGGTGTTCGGAGCAACATTAACCGACACTTTTTGGAAGCAGCACCGGCATTGCCGCAACAAACACCAGTCGCCTTTCTTCGAGAACGCCATACCTCATCGCAATAGGCGGGATGATACCGATGCGCATCGTCCCCGTCGCGTAACGCAGATCCGACAAGGGATCGCCAAACTGCGGATAAATCCGCAATCGTCGTTCAAATTCTCGCATAGCGGCCGCAAATGCATCGCCATCTCCGCGACGCTTCGCCTGTTCGCCAAGTTCGAGCGCCTTCTTGTAGAAGCGTGGCGAAATTGAGACTTTGTACGGTTCCGGCGAGTGCGACTGAACATTCACGAAGCACGCATCCGTTCTTCCAGTTCAGCAATGAGCGACTCAAAGGTCAGTCCACCGCCAGACTCGATCTCTTGAAACTCCCGAATAAACTCCGCTTCATCGAACGTCTGCCTTGCCCATGCGAGAAGGTCCGGCGGCACAGGTTCATACGGGAACGGTGCGGCAGGATCGATTGGCGTTTCATTCATCGAATTGCTCCGACGGGGACGTGTTGCTTTAAGAAGCGTATCACAAGCTTAGCCTTGGCCCGCGGACAATCGTGGAGTACGCGCCTTGCATGATGGCGCAGACCAGCACGCGAGACGCGGACTCCGCGATCAAGCTGCTCCGTCTCGTGCGTCCCATCGGGACGCACGCTAACGACTGCTTACTTGAACATGTTGTGGCACGCCACGCACGAACCATCGAGCTTCGTGAAGGCGGCCTGCAGGTCCTTCATGTTGTTGCTCTTTGCTCCGGAAATCAGGGCGGTGCTGCTTGTCTTCATATCCGCGTTGTACTGGTCCCAGCTTTTCTTCGGCTTGGTCGCACTGAAGCCGCTGGCCGGCTGCAGGGTGTCGCAGAAATCGCAAACGACCAGTATGCGCTGGGCCAGGGCGCTGATCTGTTCCGGCTTCAAAGCCAGCTTCTTGGCGTTGGCCTTGATCTCTTCTTCCAAGCCCAGGCCGCCCACGGCCGTCTTCTTAAACTGGTACATCAGTTCTTCCATGTCGATTTCGGTGGCCTTGATCAGGTCGACCGGCTTGGTATCCGGCTTGCCCGCGGCGATGTCCGCGGACAGCAACTTGGCGGGGGCGACGGCTTCCGCGTACTTCTTCTTCCCGCCGGTCAGCGCCACCTTGATGGCGGTGTCGCGCAGCGTGGCGAGTTTCGCGTCATCGGCGGGGTTCTTGCCCATGCGACTTTGCGCATATGCCGCAATCATCAGGGCCGATGACTTGATCGAGCGGTCGGCCGTCTTTCTCGCCGGCTTGCCGTCATTGAGCAGCGTGTTGATATTCTTGGCGTCCTGATCGACGAGGGCCTTGAACTCGGCATCGGGGACCGCGGCGGGGGCGGCATCCGTCGACGTCATTCCAAGGCCGACGATCCCGGCACACACGACCAGCGAACCGACGAGAAACCGATTGGCGTTCCACCGCATGTTTATCTCCTTCAACCAGGTTGTTCAGGGTTGCTGATTCGAGCAGGTTAGCCCGGCTTCACTCTATCTTAATTTGCCGCGCGCCGGTTGAACAGGGGGCTTACGCACGAACACAGGGAGCTTACGCTCCCCGCTCGCCGGAGAGGAAGAAAGTTCAATCCGCTCACAAAGGTCGATTTCGTCTGGACAGCAAACGGTGCCCGGTTTATGTGCTCGACCCTCACTTGATGAAAAAGCGGCGTCCGAAACGGCACCGCAAGGCGACTGGCAACGACTGCCGGTGGCCGGCCGCCGGGGGGCGGCGGGTCATCGACGGGAACCTGGCGAACGAGGGCACTCCCTGCCGGGGACACTCGTCCTACCGATGGCCAAGGCCGTGAATTTGCCGCCCGGGCAGGTTTGCGTGCAGCCGAGTCGAGTGAGTAGCCGATACAGGTTTGGGGCAGATTCTGATTCGGAATCTGCCCGGGGGGTTCGACAGGGCCATTACTCCTGCGGTGAATCAGTCGGGCAGCAGCCGCGTACGTGCGGACCGTTTTGCACTGATTCAGACGCATGCATCGTGATCGCGGCGCGACGGGGGAGTTGATCGGCATAATGTCGGTCAACTGCATCTCGCTGCGATGACGACGCTGCGTAGGCGGGAGCATCGGCCGGGTCGTACATCAGGGAGGGACCCGCATGCTTTCACGCTCGGACGTGGACGTCCAACAACTCTGGCAGCAGTATCGCACCGAACCGACGGTCGAGATGCGCAACCAGATGGTCGAGCGCTATCTGTCGCTCGTCAAATACAACGCCGAGCGCATCTGGGCGCGGTTGCCCGATGGCGTCGAGCTCGACGACCTGATCAGCGCGGGCGTCTTCGGATTGATGGACGCCATCGACGCGTTCGATCTGACCCGCGGCGTGAAGTTCGAAACGTATTGCGTACCGCGCATCCGCGGTGCCATGCTGGACGAACTGCGGACGATGGACTGGGTGCCGCGTCTGGTGCGCTCCAAAGCGTCCAAGATGGAGGCGGCACGCAAGGAACTCGAAGCGCAGCTCGGCCGACCGCCGCGCCCGGATGAGATGTCCACCAAGCTCGGTGTGCCGATTGAGCAGCTTGCCGACCATGTCGGCGACGCGACTGCCGTCAGCCTCGTCAGCTTGAATAAGAAGTGGTATGAAACCGACAGCTACAAGGACGTCCGCGAGATCGACGTCCTGGAAGACAAGAAGGCTGAGGACCCGACGCACCGGCTGCAGAACCGCGACCTGATGCGCCTGGTGACCCGCGGCCTGAACCGCAACGAACGCCTGATCATGATCCTCTACTACTATGAGGACATGACGATGAAAGAGATCGGTGCCACGCTCGACCTGAGCGAATCGCGCGTCAGCCAGATGCACTCAAGCATCGTCACCCGGCTGCAGAACCAACTGTCGAAACGCCGCCCGGAGTTCAGCAACTGACCCCCGGTCTACCGACTGCAAGCCGTCGGGCGTCACGCCCGGCGGCTTTTTTTATTCACTTCACCCGCACGCCGATCGGGCCCAGCAGCCAGACCTTTTCGTTGCGCTGATTCAGCAGCATCTCCAGTGATCGCAGATGTCCGCGCAGTTCGGGCGACTTCTCCACCAGCGGCATGATGGCCGACTGCAGCCGTGTGTCGGACTTGCTTTCCAGGAAGCGATCGAGGAACGACACCGGCTCGGGCAGGATCAGCAGTTCCGGCTCGACGTCCTTCGGCAGGTCGGCCCGCGACCTGGCATCGGCGATCGCGTCGTCAAGCGTGCCGAGCGCATCAACCAGACCATGTTCGTGAGCTTGCCGACCGGTCCAGATACGGCCGCCGGCCAGCTTCAGCAGTTGTTCGCGCGTCATCTTCGTGCCCGCGGCCTTGCGGTTCTCGAGCGTCTTGTCGAGGAACTGGTCGTAGATGTCCTGCATCAGCGTGGTGATCGATTCCTTCTCGGATTTGCTGAACATCGTGCCCGACGAGAAGGCGCCGGAATTCTTGCCGCGGGCGAGCACTTCGGTCTTGACCCCGCCCCAGGCGAACAAGTCGCCCAGCACGATCTTGCCGCCGACAACACCGATCGAACCGGTCAGCGTGCCGGGCTCGGCATAGACTTTTTGACCGGCCATGCTGATGTAGTAACCGCCGCTGGCGGCAACGTCGCCCATGCTGGCGATCACCGGCTTCTTCGACTTCTTCAGTTCATGCCAGATCAGATCGCTGGCGAGAGCCGAGCCGCCGGGGCTGTCGACGCGCAGCACGATCGCCTTGACGGTGTCGTCCTTCTCAGCCTGCTGGATCGCTTCGATCATCGTCGTCGAACCGACCGAGTTGCCGCCGAACAGGCCGCCGCCGCCCTTGCCCGTGTTGATGTCGCCCACGGCATAGATGACGGCAATCTTCGGCTTCTTGTTGGCTGCCTTCTTCGGCGGGTTCATCAACTTGCCCAGAACTGCCAGCGGGTTGTCGTCCTCCGCGTGTTTCGGCTTGCCGTAGTTCTTCACCAGCTTCAGTTCGGCGTTGTTTAGATCCTTGCGGATCAAGTCGGGGATTGCATCGTAGTACGTCAGCCGATCAACCAGCCCCAGTGACTGCGCCTTGCGGGCGGTGTAGGGGCCTTCGTCGATGATCTTCTTCACCTGCTCGATCGTCAGCTTTTTGGCCGAGCGCGAGGCGACGATGCCTTTGACGACTTCGCTTTCGTACAGATCATCAAGGACCAGTTCGTACTGCTTGCGGTTCTCGGGCGACATGCTGGTGCGGGTGAACGGCTCGGCCGCTCCCTTGGCTTCACCCATCGTCAGGAAGTCGGCCTTCACGCGGACGAGTTCGAGCGTGTCCTTGTAAAACTCCATCTCGATGCGCAGACCGAGCAGCCCGAACGAGCCCGCTTCGGGGATGCAGACCACGTCCGCGGCACTGGTTACAAGATAGTCGAGCCCGCCGATGTCGTCGGTGTAGCTGTAGATCTTCTTGCCTGACGCGCGGAAATCGGCCAGTGCACGGCGGACTTCGTCGATCTTGCCGAAGCTGAACAGGCCGAACTCCAGGCCATCGACCTGAAGCAGCAGCGCCTTCACGTTCGGGTCGTTCTTCGCCTTCTTGATCCGATCGAGCTTCATGCGCAGGTTTTCGCTGTCGCTGCCGCCGAACGGGTTTTCCATCGTCGGCGACTCATCGAGACTGCCCGACAACCGCAGATGCGCGATCGCCGGTGCCCCGGCATCCTTGTCCTTCTTGTCGTCCGCGCCGTACATGGTCGCGGGCGCACTGATCAGCAGCAGCATCACCAGCCATCGTCGCATCATGATCGAGTACTCCATCACGTTCATCAAACATCGTTTAGCGTGCATCCCAACGGGCTGCACGAAGTCGAAAGCGCTATTGTCACGCAGGATAGGCAATTTTGCGAGGCGGGGAAAGGCGAGTTCATCGTCGGGAGGGGGCAGGGCGGGGAAGTTCGCCTTTTTTCAATCTCCGAAACTGGATATGGAAAGCGGGGTCAGGTAACGGAGGACGATTCGGATGTTTCGATTCATGCTCGCCGTCGGAATGATCGGGATCGCGCTCGTGGCCCGGGCTCAACAGTCTTCGGTTGAGCCGCCGGAAGCGCCGCCGGGCGAGATCAAGCCGGCCCCGGAATCAGTCGTGGTCGTGCCCGGTCAACCGCGCCTGTTGCCCGCGGAACTCGATGCCGCCCCGGCCCCCACGGGCGTACAGCCCGCGCAGTTCGTCACGCCGGTCCCCGCGCCCCAACCACAGATTCCCGCATCGCGCCCGCCGACTTCGCCCTATGGGGCGACCGTGCTGGTTCCCGAACCGCCGACGCCGCTTGTGCGCATCACCGTGCGCGGACCGGACACCGCGCCGCTGAATCAGGAATTGGCCTACAAGCTGACCGTGACCAATGCCTCCGAGGCACGTGCGCACAGCGTCATCGTGCGCTGCCCGCTGCCGAAGGGAACCAAGCTGATCAAGGCCGTGCCCGAGCCGAAGGCCGACGTGAAAGAGATGGAATGGCACCTCGAAACGCTGGAGCCGAACGCCTCGCGCATCATCGAAATCTGGTTGAAGCCCGACGACGGCCTCAGTGATATCACCGTCGTCGGCAAGGTGCAGTTTGAACATGGCCGCTATATCAAGACGCGCCTCGCGCAGCCGACACTCGAGATGAAGAAGACCGGTCCCGCAGAAGGGATACTGCACGAAGCATTGGCCTACCGCATCATCCTGAAGAACCCCGGCAAGGTTCCGGTGACCGACGCCCAGATCATCGACACGCTGCCCGACGGGCTGGAGTACGTGCAGGAAACCTCGAACGGCGCGATCCCCGTCTCGAAGGTGGGTCCTGCCGCCAACCAGCGCACCTGGAAGGTCGGCACGCTGAACCCCGGCGACAGTCGCACGATCGACTATCGCGTGCTGCCGCGCAAGCTCGGCGAATGGACCAGCGAAGCAATCGCCTCCGCGACCGGGACCCAGGTGAAGGCCGGCTGTAACACTGTCGTTCAGGAAGCAAAACTGTCGCTGCAGGTCAACGGACCGACCGGCGACAAGGCCACTGCGAACGCGACCGCCCCGTATCTCGTCATGGTGCACAACACCGGTAGCGCCACGCTGCACAATGTACGCGTGAACTTCGCGTTTCCCGCGGATCTGCGTGTCAGCAAGGCGGCGCAGGGCGGGCAGATGTTCAAGGATGCCGTGCAATGGGTCATCCCCAGGCTGGAGGCGAATCAGACAAAAGAACTGGCCGTCTCGCTGACGGCACCCACGGCCGGCACACGCGAACTGACCGCGAGCGCCCGGGCCGACAAGGGGCTCGAACAGCGGAAAAAAGTGTCGACGTCGTTTGAAGGCATCCCAGCACTCAACTGGCAGACCGAAGGGACGCCGATGGCCGGCCAAGGGCAGGAAGTCGTCTACACCATCACGATCAAGAACCCCGGCACTGCTCCCGCCAAGGGGGTGAAGGTGACCGTCGATCTGCCCGAGCAGGTCGAGTTCCGCCAGGCGCAGCCGCAGTTCCAGCGCGGGCAGAGCAGCGTGTTCTTCAACACGCTCGAGATCCCGGCCCGTGAATCGGTAACGCTGAAAGTGATCACGTCGGCGAAGAAAGCAGGCGAGGCCCGCTTCCACTTCGAATTGACCGCGGAAGGAATGAGTTCCGGCCCGTTGAAGAACTCGAAGACAACGACCGTGAGTCCGGGGGCCGAGCCGAAGAAGATCGACCCGACGCGGCTGGGCCTCACCAAGCCCGCGGAAGAAAAGGAACTGCTGATCCCGGCCGGGGCGCTCAATCCAGACGTTCCCGCTTCCCCGGCAGTACCCGCACCCGATCGATGACGCGCTGCGGCTTCGCCCCGTTGTCGGGCACGACCCACAACGCGTAGAAGCCGGCGGGCACAACCATGTCGACACGGTATTCGGCCGCCCGCTGCACGATGACGTGCCCTTTCTCGCCGGGACCGGGATCACCCTGCGGCGTAACGACAACGCTGCCTCGCGGCTGGTTGTCACCCCGGAACTCGATGAGGCCGAGCAACGCGTTCAGATTGATCTCGTTCGCCCCGTCTTCGGGCTTCCACTTCGCGGCTGTCAGCACCGGCATCCCGCTGGCCGGCACCCACCACAGATCAAATGGCCCCGCATCGGGCAACTTCAGCGTCTGCTTATACTGACGAACTTGAACGATCGCGTCGTGCTTGTCCGCACCCGGACAAGGCGTCCCGGCACGCACGACGACGAAACTTTTCATCGCCGGCAGGTCTTTGGGGACAGAGACGACGATGGTCGATTCCGCGAAGGCGGACGACGCGCACGCAAGCGAGAGCAGGCAGACGATCCAGCGCATGACGGACCTCACGATGCGGATAGTTCTACTGCTACAGACGATTGGGAATCAAAAGAGATGACTGAAAATGGCTGATAGAGCGACTGGGGAGCGTGAGCCCCCTGTTCTTCGTCTACTTATTCATCGCTTCAGCATCACATAACGCCAGTGCCGCGATTGATTCGTCAGATAGCGCCGCTGGGCGTCGCTCATGCCTTCTTCGTCATCGCATTCGTCCGGGCCAACGTCAGCGAGCGGCGTGTCCGCAGCCACCGCCATCGACGGCGGACCGTAGACAGTTCGACTGAGAATGAACCAGGCCGCGGCAGTGCATACGAGAACGATCAGCAACCAATTACGACGCTTCATGGGTATCCTTCCCCAGAATCAATCGACGGCCGTGCGAATCGGCCCCACAGGAGCGATGCAATTCCGGGGCCAAGGTGATATCGGCATTCACCACGGCGGAACTTGAGTGTTTTTCAGGAGTTTGTTGAAATCAAGGCCATTTTTTGACGGACCTACGAATTGTAATGAACGGATTGAAGATGCAGTTCTTACAAGCCGCTTGCCGGCGTCGCCATCTGGGGGATGAGAAACAATAAGAAGAAACAACCATGAAATACACAAAACACACGAAAGGGATCCCTGCATTTTTTCGTGTGTTTTGCGTATTTCACGGTTGTTTCTTCCTTGGCTCTGCAGGTCGAACAGGACTCCGAACTTGCAGAAGAAGTCTTCCGACTTCTTCTGCATCAGCCGCTGATTTTGAGAACTGCTACCCGACACCCGCCATGCCCGCCACCGGATCCCGCTCCCGTTTCGAGCACCAGCAAACCACTGCCGGAAACTCGCGCCCCAGCCGCTGCGCCAGCGCCTCGACCGCCGGTCGTTCGCTGGCGTAGTGCCCCGGCAGCACCAGCGCGATGCCGTCGCGCTGGGCCGTCAGGTAATCGTGAAAGCGCATTTCACCGGTCAGAAAGAGATCGGCCCCGGCACGGACCGCGTCGGGCAGAAACTCGCCGGCCGCGCCGCAGGCGATGGCGACACGGAAGATCGGGTCCGCTATCTCGCCGACCACTTGCGTCAATGGTGCTCGCAGGCTCGCCTTCACGCGACAGATGACTTCATCGAGAATCACCGGCTCCGGATACTCGCCAATGCGTCCCGCACCCATCGCTCCGGGCTGGTCGTGCAGCGGGTAGACGTCGAACGCCGGCTCTTCGTAAGAATGCGCTCGGCGCATGGCCGCCACTACCCGATCGACGATCGCGGTCGGGCAGACCACTTCCAGCCGCCGCTCGGCCACCGTCTCGCGTTGGCCCTTCTGGCCGATCGTCGGGTTCGCATGCTCGGAACCGAAGAATGTTCCGGTGCCGGAGAGTAAATAACTGCACTGGCTGTACTCGCCGATGATGCCGGCCCCGGCCGCGAACATCGCATCGGATACGTTCCCGAGATCATTCTCCGGTACGAAGACGACGATCTTGAAGCGTCTTTCGACAACGGGTCGCAACGGTCGGATGTTTGAAAGGCCCAGACCTTCCGCAATCGAATCGTTGATGCCGCCTTTGCAGTTGTCGAACGCGGTATGCGGTGAGTAAACCGCGATGCCCGCCCGCGCCAGCGGCCAGACGAGTTGGCCGTCGCCCGATTGGGTCGTCAGCTTCTTGGCCCCGCGAAAAAGGATCGGGTGATGGGTGACGATCAGGTTCACCCCCTCGGCAATCGCTTCTTCAACGACCGGCGGCGTGATCGTCAGGCAGGTCATGACCTTGAAGACAGGGGCTTCCGTATCGCCCAGCAGCAGGCCGACGTTGTCCCATTCCGCCGCCAGTGACAGCGGGGCGAATGCTCCGAGAAAGTCGCAGAGAGTGCCGACGGTGATCATGCCGGCATGATATGGATTCGCTATTTCCGTTTGCCCAGCAGCCGGGCCCAGAAAGTCATCACCACCGGTTTAGGCACGCTGGCGATGATCTGTTCGCGCTTCTTATCTTCGGCCCACCGCTTCCGCCACTTGCCGATGCGGTCGAAAAGCCGTTCCAGCTTGCTCTGTGTCGCCAGGCCGAGGATCGTGGCCGCGGCGACGACGCCGTTGAGCATTGCCCGGTTCGCTTCCGCAAAGGCGGCCGCATTGACCCGGAACATCGATTCGCAAAGCGTCAGCAGCGAATGCCCGCCCAGCAGCACGGCCACGTAGCTTGTCAGCAGCATCGTCCAGAAGCGGTACAGCAGCACGCCGACGAGCCCGCCGGCCATGAAGGCGACCCACAGTTCCTGCCCGCGCGGGAAGATCGCCCCGGCCGCCATCCAGAACGCGAAACCGGTGCCCATGAAAACGAGGAGCCGGGCCAGTTCGAGGGCAAGAACCCCGGCCGCCAGGGCGATCAGCATGCCCATGGCCAGCACCTGCCCGCCGGAAGCCTTGCCCATCTGCAGGCCGACCAGTCCGCCGACAACAGTCACACTGAGGACAACCCAGAAGCGGTGCCAGCGCCAGCCGAACAGCCATAGCAGCATGCCGGTCGCCAATCCAATGCCTGAAAGCCAGGGCGACAGCCCATATGCTTGCGTCAGAATATCGGGAGAGATCACATGCATGCACGCATCCTTGCGGCCTTGGGGGAGATGAAGAGGATAACGGTTGCGCGCAGGCGGGGCAACGCCGATCACGATTCATCGAGTCGCCACTCCTGCGATGGACTTTTGTCCATATGATGGGGTCAGGGGAAAATCATGACCATCACCTACGCCGTCGGCACCTGCACGTTGGGGCATCTTCTCGCTGCGGCCTCCGAACGGGGCCTGTGCGCGATTTTCCTGGGCGACGAACCGGAGATGCTCGTCGGGCAACTGCGCAAGCGATTCCGCACCGCCACGCTGCTGGCAGGCGATCGGGACTTTGATCGCTGGTTGTCGCAGGCGATCGAACTGGTCGAACAGCCGTCGCGCGGCAGCGATGTGGCACTCGACATTCACGGGACGGACTTTCAGATCCAAGTGTGGGAAGCACTCCGGCAGGTGCCGGCCGGCAGCACCGTCAGCTATGCGGAACTGGCGAAACGCATCGGTCGGCCCACCGCGGCACGGGCCGTCGCGCAGGCTTGCGGGGCGAACCGCCTGGCGGTGGTGATCCCCTGTCATCGCGTGATCCGCGCCGATTCATCGTTGTCGGGGTACCGCTGGGGCGTTGCCCGCAAGGCGGAACTGTTGAAACGCGAACAATAACGGGAGTTCATCATGCGTATCGCGGGATTGTTGGTTCTGGTTGCCGCGTTGCCAGCCGGCGCGGCCGATTTCGAGCCGCTGTTCAACGGCAAGGACCTGACCGGCTGGGAGGTCAAGCAGGTCAAAGGCGACACGGAGGGAATGTGGTTCGTCAAGGACGGCATCCTGACCGGCAAGGCCGGGACCGGCTGGTTGGGCACCACGAAGGAGTATGGCGACTACGTACTGCGCGTTGAGTGGCGCATCCAGAAGGACGGCAACAGCGGCGTCTTCCTGCGCGTGCCCGGCGTCAAGGAAGGCTTCTCCCCCAGCCAGACCGGCATGGAAGTGCAGATTCTGGATGACGGGTCGGACAAGTACAAAGGCAAGCTGAAGCCGACACAGTACAGCGGTTCGATCTACACCTTTGTGCCCTGCATGAAGCCGGTCTACAAGGGCCCGAACGAATGGAACACCTTCGAGCTGACCTGCAAAGGCGACGATGTGACGGTGGTCTACAACGGTGAGAAAGTGGCTGAAACGAACATGGCCCGCGAGGAGAAGTTGGCGAAACGCCCCCGCGCGGGCCTGATCGGCCTGCAGAATCACGGCACTGCCGTGGAGTTCCGGAAGATCGAGATCAACAAGCTCGATTGAAAGTTATTTCACCTTCTCGATGGTCGACCAGCCGTTGGCCGGTTCGGTCTTCGTCGGGTCGATCGCGGGCAGCACTGGTTCGGGTGCGGGAACGGGCGTAGTATCGACCAGCGGCAGGATCGGTGCGGGCGGCGGCGGTGGCGGTGTCATATGGTTGACTTGCCGAACTTCCTGTTGGGGTGCCGGCGGCTTGGCCGGGGCTCCGACGATCGCCCGCGTCGACATCTCGGCCACGGTGGTGATGTTCAGTTCGGTTTCGCCGGTGGCGGCCGCGATTTCATCAGGCACTGATCCGGTAATGACCGTGCCGGTGCCGATCAGGCTCCAGGTCTTCTGATCCGAGCGGGCCAATGCCGTGCCCGAGTTGATCACAGCGGCTTTCGACTTGGTTTCGTAGGCGACCACTAGCAGTTTTGCTGTGCCGTTCAGTTTGTTGCGCGTGTAGAACGCCAGTTTCGGGATCGCAATCGGCGATGGCGGTGGCAGTGGAATTTCGGGAATGCCGACGAACATCTCCTGGCTGTCGGTGCCTACTCCGCCCGAGCCGATTTCGACAGTTACGTCCGATTCGTCGACTTTGTCGACCATTTTGCAGTTGAGCCCCAGCAGGCTGCGGTGCATCGAAACAATGATGTAGTTCTTGTCGACGCAGTCGAGGTACTTGGTTTCAAGGAACACCTTGCGCGACTGCAGTGGCGACAGATCGATCTTGGCCAGCGACTGGTCGATGGCGCTGGATACGAGCAGTTGCTCGACGCCGGTGCGCGACGTGTGCGATTCTTTCTGGGTGACACAGCCGGCAAACAGCGGGGCGAGAATAAGCAGAGTAAGATTGCGAAGGTACAGCATTTCGATCACCCCGGTTGCAATGGTCGGCGACCCCGCCAGCCGGCAGGTTCCTGTCAAAAGAGATCGACTTTGCCGAATGTGCGACTTGAATGAATATCGGGGTTTCCCGAAAGTTCTTTTGAAATCAATGTTCGAGGGAGAATCGCCGACATGGAGGAGCCTGATTGGCCCGATGACTGGCGGCAGGCGCTGGCCGGCGAACTCGAACGCCCTTACTTCGCGGCGTTGCAGGTGTTCGTGGCGGCGGAGCGGCTCGCGGGCAACGTCTTTCCGCCCGCGCCGTTGGTCTGCACCGCATTGCAGGCCACGCCCCTCAATGATGTTCGCGTCGTGATCCTGGGGCAGGACCCGTA
>JBBQII010000039.1:0-12498 GCA_038324795.1 Gemmatales bacterium | reverse complement strand
GAGGGCGGCTACTCGATGCAGGGGATCTTTGTGGTCGACAAGGACTCTACAACTACGCTTCCCGGCCCCGATCCCGGCAACTCGCATCAGTTGATCGCAGATGGGTCTTCCAACACGCTGATGGTCGGGGAGCAGTCGTGGTTCAGCAGTACTGGCACCCGCTACCGTGCATGGGTTCGAGGTTGCGACAGCAGCGTCTGCGCCGGTGCGCGAAACGTGATGAACGCCATCAATACTTACGATATCGATACTTTTTCGGATCAGGCATTCGGCAGCAGCCATCCCCAGGGCACGAACTTCGTTATGGGCGATGGCTCGGTCCGCTTCATCCGGCAGAGCATCAACTTGGCCACCTACAAGGCACTGGCCAGCCGCAACGGCGGCGAAACCATCAACGAGTAAGAACCATGAATCGACGTAGCTTCATGTTGTCGCTGGCGAGTATTCCCGCCATCTGCCTGACGGGCTGCGGGACACCCTCCCTCAGTCATGTGACGGGCACAGTCACGTACGACGGCAATCCGCTTCCGGCCGGGACGATCTCTTTCAATCCCGCCCCCAGCAACACGGAAGCGGCTCAGGGAATGGCCTTCATCAAGGACGGCTCCTTCACCACGCGAAGCGATGGTGGCAGGGCTGTGATGAAGGGTGCCTACATCGTTCGCATCAAGGGGCTCGATGGCAAATTCATCAGCACCGACAAACCGAACGGGAAAGTGATCTTTGACGACTTCACACAGGAAGTCGAAATCCCTGCCTCGGACGTTGATCTCAACTTCACTGTAGCGGCAAAGGCGGCGTCGTGACCGCGGCCGTATCAGCCTCCAGGTAGCGTGCCCCGAACCGCCAGACCAATCCCGCGATCAGAATAAAGAACGACGTAATAATAAACGCTGTTTGAAGGTTCGAGTAGTCGGCAATCAACCCGATGATCGGCGGCGAGATCGCATCGCCCAGCGCGTGGATGATCAGAATGTTGATCGCGAAGGCCGTCGCGCGCACCGACGACGGCACAACGTTCGCCAGAATCGTGTTGGCAGGCCCGGTGTTGAAGAACAGCCCGAACACGGCCACGAACATGCAAAGCCACGCGTACGGGAACGGCAGAAACAGCATCCCCAGGAAGAACGGGAACGCCACGATGCAGCCCCACCCGGCCACAAGGAAGTACGCCCCGCGGTAACGCTCGCGCAGTGCATCGCCTAGCATGCCGCCCAGGAGAGTCGCGAACAGGCCGGAAAGGACAACGATCACGCCGAACGTCAGATTGATGGCTGCCAGCGTGATCGAATCGGGGGCGGTCAGCATGTCGAACAGCCGTTCGCTGTACTGCGCGTACTCGGCCGGAGTCAGTGTCTGCCGTAGCAGTTTCTTGAACTCATCAACCGGATAGATCTTCTCGGCCGTCAGCGGCCGCAGTTTGTCGACGATCGCTTCCGGTACCACTCGCGACTGATCGCTGGCCAGCAGTTGTTCGACCTTTAACAGCGATTCGCCGCTGACTTGAAAGCGAGCCTCACGCTCGAAAATGTACTGCGGAGCAAACGCCGCGACCCCGCCGAGGATGAACGTGGAAGCCGTCATCGCGATCGTGTTGCAGCGGAACGACTTCACCTTCCAGATGCGGAAAAACACCGCCGTATAGCCTTCATGATGAGGCGATGTTGAACCGGCATCGGGCCGCGGCACTTCTCGCATGAACAGGCAGATGACGCCAAGCACGATCCCCGGCACCACTGCCACGAGAAACGCCCCGCGCCAGCCGAGCGATGTCGCGGCCACGGCACCGCCAATGACGAAGCCAAGCGCGCTGCCGACGGGGATCGCGATGTAGAAGCGGGCAAGAATCTTGCCGCGGTCGCGCACCGGGTACATGTCCGACAGCATTGATGGCGCAACCGGGCCGTACGCCGCTTCGCCGATGCCGACGAGGCTGCGCATCGCCAGCAGCATCATGAACGATACAGCCAGGCCCGACCCGCCCGTGGCCAGGCTCCAGAGGATCACCCCGACGCCCACCAGCCGCCAGCGTGAGTAGCGGTCGCCCAGGTAGCCGAACAACGGTGACAGCAGCATGTAGCTGACCATGAACGCCGTTGTCAGCAGTCCCAGTTTGAATTGCAAGTTCGGGTCGGCCGGCTCGAAGATCGTGGCATCAAGCGCCAGCTTCGGCAGCACCGCGGAAAGGATCTGCCGGTCGATGTAGTTGAACAGATTGATGCCCAGCAGCAGCCACAGGGCCGCGCGGGCACCGGGCACGATAGTCGAAGGGCCGAGAGTTTCATTGCCGGCGATCTGCATGACAGTCCTTTGTCGTTACAACTCTTCCTCGGGAAGATCGGCATCCGGGTCGAAATCGTAGTCGTCCGACCATTCCGTCTCGATGTCGAATTCCTCTTCGTTCTGGTGAACAATCAGCGGCGGCACTTCGCTCGGTTTCTTGCGGTAGACGCTGCGGGCACCCTGCCCCAGCAGCAGCACGCCCGAAAATACGATGATCCATCCGGCGAGTTTCTGCACGCCTTCCTTGCTCAGTTTGCCGGTCATCCAACCGCCGAGGTAGCCACCCACCAGCGTCGGCGGGATCACCGCGGCTAGTACCAGCCAGTTCAAATGCGCACTGCCGATCGCGAACGCGGTCGCCGCCCCGACGAGGCCGGTCAGGCACCCGACGGCCATGTTAGTGCCTACCGCCTGCTTCGGGTCCATGCGCAGGTACCTGATCATCATCGGCAGGCGCAGGCTGCCGAGCATCAGCCCCGTGATGGCCGCCAGGGCACCGAGCACCAAGCCGATGACGATCTCGACGACGATCCGCCGGGTCATCGAGATGTCGCCTGCCGGCGCGTCTGTTGCCTTCTTGCGGATCAGGTTGATGCCTGATACAACCAGCATCACGCCGATGACCAGGTACGACCAGAGCGGGTTGATGCGCACGAAGATCAACACGGCCACCACGGCCCCCACAGCGGACGGGATCCCCATCATCGCCAGCCCGACCCACGACACCCGGCCCGCACGCAGGTGACGGTACGCCCCCGCGAACGCCCCGCTGCCGGAGATCACCAGGTTGGTCGCCGACCCTGCGACCGGTGAACCCAGGTAGACGACCATCAGCGGCAGGCGCAGGTGGCCGAGGATCAAGCCGACAGCGGCACCGATGAAACTCAGCGTGAATGAAACGATCGCGATGATCGGCAGCAGCCAGGCGGTGTCAATCTGAAGAATCCAAGTCACCATACCATCCATGAACCCGACGCTCCTTCCGCACACGGCGGAGAGAAGCGCGTGCCTTCCACTCGATGAGGGTGACGGGGATTCTAACGTGTGCGGCGAAGCGTGACTATGCGAACCCTGCCAGCTGTGCACTTTGCAACTTTGGCGAGCATTTGATGATCTTCTTCGATTGATCCCATTTTCTTCATTGAATCAACACATGAAACGGGACAATACCCTTTACAAAATACAGGATTCTCACTGACCACTCTCCACGGAAGTAATCATGCTGCGTACCCGGCCCTCCCGCACGGCATTCACCCTGATCGAACTGCTCGTTGTCATCGCGATCATCGCGGTGCTGATCGGGCTCCTGCTGCCCGCCGTGCAGAAGGTGCGCGAGTCGGCCGCGCGGGCGAGTTGCCTGAACAACATGAAGCAGTTCGGGCTTGCTCTGCATAACTACGCTACTACGAATAACGACAAATTCCCGGCCAGCCGTGTTTCGACACCCGCCAGGCGATCGTGGACGCCGATTGCACTGGCGTATGTCGAACAGGGGAATCTGGGTGACAAATGGGACCTGAATTCGAGTTGGAACACGGGAAACAACGCAACGTTGTCGCAGACGAACATGAAGCTGTTCTCGTGCCCTTCCGCACCGAACGGACGACGCAATGCAAACGGTAGCGGCCCGGCATACGGCATTGGTGATTACGGGTCGATGAACGGCCTGAAACCGGCGTTCTATTCCAGCAACAGTGTTACGCCGGCGTTGACGGAAGCGCAAGCCACCGGAATTCTGGCGAAAACCGTGGACACGTCATTGACCTCCATCACTGATGGTCTGTCGAACACCATCATGCTTTGCGAAGACGCAGGACGACCGAACATATTTCAGTTGCGCAAGGATACGGGCAGCAATACTGTGGACGGGTGGGGTTGGGCCGACCCGGATTGCGGATTCAGCGTCGTGGGCAGCCCGGTGGACGGTTCAAATGCAAACGGTGGCCCATGCATGATGAACTGCACCAACGACAGCGAACCTTTCAGCTTCCACACGGGCGGCATCAACGTCACCATGGGTGATGGAGCAGTCGTGTTCATGCGACAGAGTATTTCACCACGTACCTTCGGCGCGTTGTGCACTGCCCGGGGCAACGAAACGACCGGCAACGATTGGTAGTGCCGCGCTGGCGATGTGCTTAATGAAGCATTGTTTGCGATTGCCGTCGTGTTCACCGTATTGTACTACACCGTTTTGCTTAGCCCTACCCGATAACTCGGGTGCTTAAGGGTAACGCCCAAGGCCGTTCGCATCCGTTGATTGACCGCCCTGCGGTTGCCGCCTTCGTGGGGCGGCGGCGGGCTGCCGGGTGGTAACGCCCGAAACAGTGCAGGTGGTGCTTTCAACAGTGCTGCGAGTTCCGTGTAGAAGTCCCGCCGGCGAACCGGCTCGTCATCCGAGATCAGGTACGTTTCGCCTTTCTTCCCGCGATCTTCCGCGGCAAGCACCGCCTGAACACCATCGTCGACATGGATCAGATTCAGCCATTTTTCGGCGTCGCCGACAAGCGGCTCGCCTTTTTCGATCGCCGCACGCCGCATGATCCTGCCCGGGCCATAGATGCCGGCAAAGCGCAGGATAATCGCTTCCGGAACACGTGATCGCAGCAGCCGCTCCGCTTCCAGAACCACCTGGCCGTTCGCTTCACGCGGTTCCGTGGGCGACTCTTCATCGACCTCCTCGCCGTTCGCCTGTCCATAGACGCTGGTGCTGCTGACGTAGATCAACCGTCCCGGAGTCGGCAGCGCATCAAGGACGTTGCGCAACCCTTCGACATAGACATCCCGAAACGACCGGCCTGTCGAGCGATCCATACCAACAGCGTAAAGCACCGTCTCACCGACCGGCAGTTGCTTTAAGCTGGCCGGATCGAGCACATCACCGTTGACCGGTTCGATGCCCGCGGCCGACAACTCCGCCGAGCGCCCGCGAGTCAGGGCGGCCACGCGTTTGCCCTGCACGCGCCAGTGCTGGGCTACCCGCCGACCGACATACCCGCAACCGATAACAAGGTTCATGTTGTTCACTCGAAATACGGGCAAATACCGACCCGGAAACCCCACACGTCGCTGCTGACCTGTCGGGCCGCTTCGTATAATTGGATAACGCTCTCTCTCCCCGTCGGCCAGGAGTAGTACCGATGTCTTCCGCACCCCCGACTTCCAAGGCCGTCGCGCAGGCTCCCGCCCCGGTCTTTTCTTCTTCGCCAGTCTATCAGATGGCCTGCAAGCAGTTGCAAACCGTTGCCGGCGTAATGGACTGCGACCCCGGCATCATTGAACGGCTCAGCGTGCCCAAGCGTTCGCTGGTCGTCAGCATCCCCATCCGCATGGACAACGGCGAGACGCACTGTTTTCCCGGCTACCGCGTGCAACACTCGCTGACCAGCGGGGCCTCGAAAGGCGGGCTTCGCTATGCCCCGTCGGTTGACCTTGGTGAAGTCGCTGCTCTGTCGATGTGGATGTCCTGGAAATGCGGCATTATGAACCTGCCGTTCTCAGGCGCGAAGGGCGGCATCGCCTGCGACCCCACGAAGATGAGCAGAGGCGAACTCGAACGCCTGACCCGCCGCTATACAGAGGAAGTTCTGCCGATCATCGGCCCGCGCATCGACGTCATGGCCCCCGACCTCGGCACCGACGAGCAAACCATGGCCTGGATCATGGACACGTACAGCATGAAGGTCGGCTACGCCTGCCCCGAGATCGTCACCGGCAAGCCGATCGAACTGGGCGGCTGCGTCGGCCGGCGAGAAGCGACCGGCCGGGGCATTGTTTTCTGTGTGATCGAAGCGCTGTCCGAACTCGGCCTGACGCCCGGCGATTCGACTGCTGTCGTGCAGGGCTTCGGCAATGTCGGCTCCGTGGTCTGCCAGGAAATGGTTCAGCGTGGCATCAAGGTCATTGCCATCGGCGACCGCGACGGGGCGATCCACAACAAACGCGGACTCGACATCAACGCATTGATCAAACATGTTCACCAGCACCGCACCGTAAAAGGCTTCAAGGATGCCGAGGCGATCGCACCAGACTCGGTGTTGACCATCCCCTGCACGATCCTCGCTCCGTGTGCGATGGAACGCGTCATCACCGCCGAGAATGCCGGCAAGTTGAAATGCAAGATCATCGCCGAGGGGGCCAACGGCCCGACCACTCCCGAGGCTGACTTGATTCTGCAGGACCACGGCATCTTCGTGATTCCCGACGTGCTGTGCAATGCAGGCGGCGTGACGGTGAGCTACTTCGAATGGGTTCAGGACCTTCAGCAATACTTCTGGGATGAAGAGCAGGTTAACGCGAAGCTGAAGGAACTGATGCAGAAGGCATACCAGAAAGTGCGTCACCTGGCGATTCGCAAGAACCTGCCGACCCGGTTGGCAGCCCTGACGCTGGGCGTTCAGAAAGTCGCGAACGAAAAGGCAACGCGGGGTCTGTTCCCGTAGCTGCATCCAAGCAGGGAGCTTCAGCCACGTCCACACGCCTCTTCCTTGCGAGCAAGTTCAACAGTGGCCCCGTCATCATCGTCGTTGCCACCGCCATGATCACCATCATGGCGAAGAATGTCGGCGAGATGATCTTCAGATCAAGCCCGATGTTCAAGATGATCAGTTCCATCAGGCCCCGGGTATTCATCAAGGCTCCCAGTCGACCTGCCTCGCGACCGGGCATCCCGGTCGCCCGCGCGGCCAGCGCCGTACCTGCCACTTTGCCCACCGTCGCGACCACAATGATCAGGCCGCAAAAGAGCCAGTCGTTGACCGTGTGCAACGCCCCGATCTGCGTCCGCATTCCCGTGAAGGCGAAGAAGGCCGGCAGAAAGACGACCGTCACCAGGTCTTCGAGTTTCATGGTGAACGAGCGGGCGATGCGGCTGTCGTGCGGGATGATGACGCCCAGCAGAAACGCGCCGAAGATGGCGTGAATGCCGATCCACTCGGCCATCAGGGCGCAAAGCAGCAGAGCGAGAAAGACGGTCGTCATCACCTGTCGGGATTGATCCGTCGTTTCGACCCGCGTCGCGAATCGCCGGGCCAGCGGCCGCAGGACGGTCAGCATGAAGCCGATAAAGACAACAGCGCCGGCGATGACCCCCAACGCACTGCCGAGTTTCGCCTGAGCGACCCCGACGACCAGGGCGAGCAGGCACCAGGCGATCACATCGTTGACGGCCGCACACGACAGCGCGAGAGTACCCAGCGGCGTCGCCTGCATGCCGCGATCGTGCAGAATGCGGGCCAGCACCGGGAACGCGGTTACCGCCAGAGCCACGCCGACGAACAACGCGAACGGCACGATGGCGACATCGGGCGACGACAGTTGTGAATGCAGCAGCACGGCCATGATGCCGCCCAGCAAGAACGGCACGGCGATGCTCGAAGCCGAGATGATGAGCGTAGGCCGGGCGTTTTGCCGAATCTGCTCCGTATCGAGTTCCAGCCCGAGCAGAAACATGTACAGGATGATGCCGAATTGAGCGAGCACGCCCAAGAGCGGTATCGCCTCGGCGGGGAGCAGCGCCTGCTGGGCATCGAGCGAGATTCGGCCCAGTAGCGATGGCCCCAGTGCGATGCCAGCCAGCACTTGCCCGATCACCGGCGGCTGACCGATCCACCGGCAGAGTTTAGCGAGAATCGCCCCGCAGACGATGACGGCCGTCAGTGCCGATAGGACGTGGATGAGCAACGAAAAGATCTCGATTCTACCGGGCCGATAGTTTATAAAAGAATCTGAACTGGGAACGTCTATTCGGGAGCGACAAAGTCATGAGCGAAACCATGTATCTGATGGAACGGGCCGGCAAACTTCCGATCGAAGAAAAGGTTCGCCTCGCGGAGTTTCTGCTTGCGAGCGTGCCGACCGATGAAGAAGAGGAAGCCTTCATCGCCGAACTGAATCGGCGATGTGAAGCTCAGGATCGCGGCGAGGCAGTTTTGATACCGGCGGAGAAGGTCTTTGCGGAAATCCTGGCACGCCGCAAATGAAAACTCTTCAATTCAATCTCGCCGCAAAGATCGAGATGATCGAAGCGATCGACTACTTTAATCAGAAAGTAGAAGGTCTCGGAGATCGATTCTCCGACAGCATTGGCGCGGCAGTCAGAGATATCCAGAACAACCCGCTCGCCTTTCCATCGGTTGAACGAGTGGACTGTCGCAGCAATATTTTGCTGGATTTTCCGTACGTCATTTACTTCCAAGTGAAGGCCGACGAGATCCGAATTACTGCAATTGCCCATGCCAGCCGCAGACCGGGTTATTGGCTGCGGCGGCTCCGCTGATCCGGGCACATCACGGCTTCGCCCCCTCGGGCAGGAACAACTCGTTCACCTTCGTCGGCATCGCGTCCGGTGCATAGCCCTCACGCCAGACGGGGATGGCTCGCTTGTCCTCGTCGTAAGTCGTCTCCATCGGCTGCCAGACCTTATCGACCTTTTCGGTGAACAGGTCGCCAATCAACAAATCCGTGACGGTGTTCTTCAAATCGGGATAGTTCTTGATGAACTTGCCGAAGCTGAAGCCATCGTAGTACTCACAAACCAGCCGGCGCATGCGGTCGACGCCTTCGTTGAATGCCGGGCCCCAGTGGCCGAGCTTCGCGACTGACACATCACCCGAGTTCAAGCCATCGCAGATCGCGTCAGCGGCCAGTTCGCCCGATTTCAGGGCGAGCAGCACGCCCGAGGAATACAGCGGGTCGAGGAAGCCGAAGGCGTCGCCCACCATCACCCAGCCGTTGCCCGCACATTCGCGCGAGCGGTACGAGTAGTCCTTGGTGGCGAAGTAACCGGTCTTACGGGTGGCGTCCTGCGTTCGGCGAATGATGTCCGGCGTGGCATCGCGCTCTTCGTTGTAAATCGTCTCGTGATCGCCGCGACCCTTGAAGAGGTAATCGAACGGAGCGACCACACCGACGCTCACGACGTTGTTGTGCAGCGGGATGTACCACCACCAGCCCTTCTTGTTCGGAGTCTGAATGACGATGGTCGCCCCTTCGTCCTTGCCGGTGTCGCGATAAGCGTTCTCCCAGTAAGTCCAGACCGCGCCTTTGTTCAACACGGGATCCCAGACCCGCAGCTTCAGGCGGTTCTGCAGCATCGTGCTCTGGCCGCTGGCATCGACGACGACTTTCGCCCGCACCTCTTCCCGTGAGCCATCTTTCTTCTGAATGCGCACGCCGACGGCCTGTTCGCCCTCGAACAGTACTTCGAGAACGCGAGTCTCTTCAAGCACATCGACGCCCTGCTCCTGGGCATTGCGCAGCATCATCTCGTCGAACTCACTGCGGACCACCTGCCAGGTCTGCGAGCATTCGTGCGGCTTGTTGTCGTAGAAGTAGAACGGGGCCGACTGCTTACCCTGCGAATTGACGAACTGCACACTGTGTTTGTGAACGAAACAGCTCTTCTTCATCTTGTCGAGCATTTTGAGGCGGTCGAGTACCCAATAGGTCTCGGGAATCAGCGACTCGCCGATGTGAAAGCGCGGAAACTTTTCGCGTTCGAACAGGCGCACCTTGTGGCCCTTCTGGGCGATCAGCGTGGCCGTCGTGCTGCCAGCCGGGCCGCCGCCGACGACGACCACGTCCGTCTCTGTTCTCGTCATGCTCATGGCCGGTTCCTCACATTCAGGTTCAGATCCATGCACTGCCTTCAGCCTCGTGCGGTTCACGAGCAGCCCGCAGCAGGTCGCTCAACTCCTGCAACTGAGTGCGCGACAGATGCCCCAACTGTCGGGAGTGACATTCGAGGATCGGTTCGCTTAACTCTTCCAGCAACTCCAACCCGGCATCGGTGATGCCGATCCGCACCATACGGCGGTTCTCAGCGGGGCGGTCGCGGGCAATCAGGCCTCGCTGTTCCAGCTTGTCGAGCAACCGCGTAATGTCCGGAGCCCGCGACACCAGTCGCGAACCCAGATCGAGCGTTGCCAATGTTTCCGGCTGGACGCTCTTAAGCAGCCGCAGCGCGTTGTACTGCTGCGGCGTCAGTTCGTAGCGGCTGAACAGTTCGTCCTCGCACGCCCGCAGGCGGTCGTACGTCCGCCACATGTTCAGGAACACTTCCTGCTCGAGTGAATCACAGTGCCGACTTTGCCGCGTCGGTTTCAACGTCTGCACAGTCATCATGGAATTATAGTCGGCTGGACGTTAGTTGTCCAAACAATTATTCGCCCAAGTTCAGAGCGCCGGCGATGGTCCGGAGATTCTTCGCTGGCGCTCGGGCTTTGGCGGTTACGCCACCTGGAAGTGCTTTCGCAGCTTGCGGATCGCCTTGTACTTCTCATCGCTGACACGATCGACCGAGGTACGCAGTTCGCGGGCGATTTCGGGGATCGACCAGCCCGCCCCGGCCAGCTCAACGATGCGCTGCTGGCGGTTACTCAGTTCGGTCTTCATTGCCTTATCGAGCACTTCCCGCTGCTCGTTCAGTTTCACTTCCGGCTGGTTCCGGTGGTCGGCCAGTTCATCGACCATGCCCACGAACTTCCGGCTGCGCTGGTTGCGTTTCTTGACCGCGTCGATGGCGCGGATGAACTCACGGTGGTCTTCGTCGTCCTTCTTCAGCATGGTGGCCCACCGGGCCGGTTCCACGCGCTCGAGAAGGCGGGAAAAGACCTCCTGGGTAGCATCGGACCAACTGTCCGGATGCAGCCGTGCGTTCCGCCAGCAGACCTGACAGTACCGTGAAATGTCGGATACCGTCTTCTCTGGAAGGGGACTGCCATGTGCCTGCCCGACCGGCATCGCGGCCAGGGCGGCTCCCATCACTACGGCCACGAGCAACGAACGCTTACGGCCTGTCCGTTCAATTCCCATCGGTTCAGTACCTCACGCGCCTGTCAGCATCAAACTTACCCACCAGTATACAGACTTGTACGGGCCGATCTTTCGCCTGAACCTGCAAAAATTCATCGGCTCGGCTTCACTTCGCGTGGCATAGTGTACAATCGTTCCGGACCTGCAATCGGCGGCTCCTCGCTCTGTTCCTGCCCCGCCTCGGCCAGCACGCGCAACATCGCCTCGCGTTCCAACCGATTGGCTGCGATTACCGCACTGGGAGAATCGGGGAAAAGTTCCTGAATCCCTTTGTACCAGCGGCGGGCCTCGGCCCAGTCGCCGGCATCACGGTGGCGGTCAGCCATTTCGAGCACGTCGCGGGCCATGCGGTCGCCGCGCAGCGGGTGGCGCGTCTTCACTTCCAGTCTGATGCGGAAGTCTTCACCGAAGAACGATCCGACACCGCCCGTGAGCGTGAGTCGAACCTTCGCGACAAAGTTGTCGTCTTCGACGAGACCCCGGCGGGCCAGCGTGCCCGCGATTCCAGTGAAGGCATCGCCCACGGGTACGATTGGGGCAGCGTCCACCGGCGTGAACGGTACCGCCGATGCCGGAGTTTCACTCTGGTGAAACTCGGCCGCCAGCGGTGACAGCACACGGAACTCGGTTTCCGGCAACGTGGGTGCCTCGGGCGGCTTGGCGCTGGCGACCATCGAGAGGCCTGTAACCAGCGATGCGACGACAAAGCGCTTCATGCGCTGTTCCTCGAAAGACAATGCATGCGCGCAGTCCATGCGCGGGGCTGCGTGCCCTATAGCCGGAGTGATGGTTCGTGCAAGGGGAAGATGAGAAAATGCTATTCCCGCACCGGTGCGAGAATCTCCATCACGGCGATCGCGGGCCGGTCGTCGCAGAAGATGACGCCAAGGCGGCCGAAGCAGGTTTCAGGGCGGGACAGGCCGAACCAGCCGGCCAGTTTCGGGCCGGGGGTGATCTGCAGAAAGGCGGTCGGCTCGATTCGCCGCAACACATTGTGTTCAATCAACACACGGCCCAGCGGGATCTTTTCCTCGAGGATCGCGTCACGCACGACCGGGGAACAGCACGACAAATTGATCCGCACCGCACCGAACTGCACTACCTGCTTCGTGTTGCACAGTTTCAGCAGTGTCTCTCGGCCGTAGGTATCGCCGAGTTGATGGGACTGCAGCCGTTCGATCTCGACCGGCTGCTTGAAACCGTGAAGCGCGCCGAAGCCGCGCGCGAAGGGTTCGAAGACGAGCTGGAGCCGGAAGAGTTGCCTGAGAGCGAGATGATTGGCAGCTCGAACGGCATGGTCGAGATTTACAAAACCGTTTCACGCGTAGCCCCGACGGATGCGACCGTGGTGATCGAAGGCGAAACGGGCACGGGTAAAGAGCTGGTCGCGCGCATGATCCA
>JBBQII010000038.1:0-12603 GCA_038324795.1 Gemmatales bacterium | reverse complement strand
CCGCTTACGTCCCGTGTTCCCAGCCGCTCAGGTACTTCTCCTGATCGGTACTGAGCTTGTCGACGGTGATGCCCATCGAGGCCAGCTTTTCGCGGGCCACGTACTGCACGACCTGGACAGGTACATCGTGCACGGCAGCGCTGAGCTTGCCCTGGTTCTTCACGCAGTACTCGGTTGCCAGCGCCTGGGTGGCGAAGCTCATGTCCATCACGCTCGGCGGATGGCCTTCGGCCATCGCCAGGTTCACCAGCCGGCCCGCACCGAGCACGAAGATGCGTTTGCCGTTCTTCATGACGAATTCATCGACCTGCGGGCGCACGTCCTTATTCACGCTCGTCGCTTCGGCTTCGAGGGCGGGCAGTTCCAGTTCCACGTCGAAGTGGCCGGAGTTGCAGACAATTGCCCCGTCCTTCATCACCACGAAGTGTTCGCGGCGGACGATGTGCTTGTTGCCGGTCACGGTGATGAACACATCACCCTGCTTGGCGGCCTCGGCCATCGTCATGACGGCGAATCCGTCCATGGCCGCTTCCAGCGCCTTGATCGGGTCGATTTCCGTGACGATCACCAGGGCACCCAGCCCACGGGCCCGCTGGGCGACGCCCTTGCCGCACCAGCCGTAACCGCTGACCACGATCTTCTTGCCGGCGATCAGCATGTTGGTGGCGCGAATGATGCCGTCGATCGTGCTTTGGCCCGTGCCGTAGCGGTTGTCGAACATGTGCTTGGTGGCGGCATCGTTCACCGCAATCACCGGGAACTTCAGAACGCCGTCCTTCTCCATCGCGCGCAGGCGGATGACGCCGGTCGTCGTCTCTTCCATGCTGCCGATGACGCGTTCGAAAGCGCTGGCCCGATCGGCCGGCTTGATCTTCTTCGCCCAGGCAGCCACGGTCGGATGCACGTCCTTCAGGCGATCCAGCGCGACGAACACCATGGCGGAGACCAGGTCGGCCCCGTCGTCCATCGTCACGTTCGGTTCGAACTGAAGCGCGGAAACGATGTGCTGGTAGTAGGTCTTGGTGTTCTCGCCATGGATGGCGTTCACGTGAGCGCCGAAATCCTTGACGAGGCTGGCAGCCACGTCATCCTGAGTCGACAGGGGGTTCGAGGCGATCAGCATCACTTCCGCGCCACCCGCTTGCAGCGTGCGGACGAGGTTGGCCGTCTCCGCTGTCACGTGCAGACAGGCCGCCATGCGCATGCCGGTCAGAGGCTTGTCCTTCGCGAACCGCTCGCGGACGCGGGTCAGCACTGGCATGTCCTGGTCGGCCCAGAGAATCCGCTTCTTGCCCTTCGGGGCAAGCTTCATGTCGGCAACATCCGAGAGCTTACTGGCCATTCAATCAGTTCCTTGGTTCAGATAAAGAATGCCCGTCAGTCCGGGGCTCCACCCCGATCCACAGGCCATGAGATCATTCAAGTTTTGTAGCGAACCCGCTGCCGAACGGCGAGGCGATGCAGCGACTCGCCATCACTTCGATTCAACATTGCTTACCGATTCGGCCACCCCTCGGCGTTGCAACCGTTGCGGCCGGTGCATTCACCATTGGCTCGGCCTCAAACTCGATGCCGAATGCCAAGTTTCAGTTTGACGCAGACTCGCCGCAGATTTACCATTTATCCCAGATACCCTCACTGCTGACCATTAGCGCATTTGGAGATGATCGCATGTATAGTCTTGTCCTCATGGCTGCCATGACGACGACGCCTGAGGCCGCCGGTTTCGGCGACACTTGGGCCAAGCATTGCTTCTGGGAAAGCTGCCTTCCGGCTCGTTACGGCTGGGTGGCATGCGGGCCGGGCTACCATGCCTACTATCCCGCGTCGTACACCAGCTGCTGCGGATTTGGCGGTGGACATTCCTTCCATCATCACAATTCGTGCCACGGCTGCTACTCTTCGTGCCACGGCTGTTGGGGCCAAGGCCACGGTTGCTGGGGCCAAGGCTACGGCGGCGGTTGCGGTTCGAACCACGCCTGCGGCGGCGGCTACTACAACTGTTACGGCGGCGGCGGACAGAACATCTTCAGCGGCATCGGTTATGCCGGCTTCGGTGCGTACGGCAACTTTGGCAACTACGGAACAGTGCCGGTCTACGGTGCGCCGTACGCCATTCCCAACTACGGCACGCCAGTTCAGGCCGAGCCCCGGATGATCGAAGCCAGGCCTGCCGACGTGAAGCCGATTGAGATCAAGCCGATTGAGATCAAGCCGATCGAGATCAAGCCGTTGAAGACGCAGGCGGAACCGGCCAAGGCAGCGGTCATCGTCCGCGTGCCGAACGGAGCCAAGGTGTACATCGACGGCAACCTGATGCACAGCACGGCGGCCGAGCGTACCTTCACGACGCCGGCCATCGAGCCAGGCAGCAACTTCTACTACACTGTCCGCGTCGTTGTCGAGCAGAACGGCAAGCCAGTGGAAGACATTCGCAAAGTGTCGGTCCGCGCAGGTGAAATCAGCCGGCCCGACTTCGACAATCTGTTCGACCGCATCCGCCCCGATGACCGGACGATTGTCGATTCGAATCGCAATCCGGTAAAGTAAACGCGACACCGCGAACAGCGAACAAGAGCCGCGCATCCAAATGCGCGGCTCTTCTCATTTCAGCAGTTTCACTGCCTCTGTCGGGCAGACCAGCACGCACACATTGCAGCTGAGGCAGTCGCCGGGCCGGGGCAGCCATGGGCCGCGCTGCCCGCGCATCGCCAGACAGTCAGCGGGGCAGAGTGCCACACAGCGGCCGCAGGCGGTACAACGAGTGGGATTCAGCACTGGCAGTTCACGCATCGCGTTCGATTGCCTCCGCCATCAGACCCGCGGCCAGATCCTCCACCATCGACGGCATGTGCGGCGGAAAGATGACGGCCGTCGCGCCCAGATCGTACGCCAGCCCTGCGATCAGCGCACGCTGGGCCGGGTTGTCGTGCTTCTCTTCGCAGAAGAGGCAGACCGCACATGCTTCCGCCGCACGCGTCAGCAGAGCCAACGCACCGCTCAAATCTTTCTCCGCCTTGAGCAACAAGACGGCCGGTCCAGCTTCATTCAGGATTGTCATGCACGCATCCGCCTGCCGGCATTCGCGCACCAGCCAGCGATGTTCGCGTGCCAGTTCGTGCACCTGACCGGCCAAGGCTCCATCACGCTCGACGATGATCAATTTCGGTGAGTTCATGACGGCGTGTCCTCACCGATTTTCAATGTCTCGATTCTGCGAAGCAACCTCGCCCGCGGCACGTTCAACCGTTCAGCCGCATCGGCTTTGTTGCCTTTGGCCAGCCGCAGCGCCTCGGTAATCAAGCGGCGTTCTACTTCTTCCAGCACGGTGTCAAGTGCCGGCAACGGCCTTTGCGGCAGCAGCGGAGTCGGGACGCGCAGCACCAGCGGCAGGTGCTGAACTTCAATTCGCCCCGCTCCCGCGGTACGGGCGGCATCGCGCAGCACGTTCGCCAGTTCACGAATATTGCCCGGCCATGCGTGCTGCCGCAACATTGCCAGCGCTTCGGGCGAAACGGCTGGTCCGCCCATCGGCAATTGGCGGATGATCTCCGGCAAGTCGCCGAGGCGATCGCGCAATGGCGGCAGGTCGATGGTCAACAGTCCGAACGCGACGCGGAAGCGATCAATCAATCCGGTGGTTGTCGAAGAGGCAACAATGACGCGCGGCGGGTCGTCCTGCTCTTCAAACCAATCGACGATCTCCGCCTGAAGGTCGGCGGGCAGTCGATGCGGATGTTGCAGTAAGACGCTGCCGGGTGTTGATGCCGGGGTGCCGAACAACATCGTGCGGATCAGGAACGGCTGCAGCCCGGCGGCATCGATCGGCAGCCAACTCCGATCGCGCGTTGTGCCGTTGAAGTGGATGATGCGCGCCAGCGTCCGCTTGCCCGTGCCCGTTTCGCCGTTGATCCAGACGGGGCAGCGCAGCCCGGCCGCAAGGCGGGCCTTGGCGTCGACCTGCTGCATCGCCGATGTTTCGCTGACCAGCAGATCGAACGACCAGCGGGCAATCGCCTCCTGCCGCAGCGTGATCAATGCCTCCGACAGGCCGGTCGCCGGCGCGCCGGCGCGGGGTGCTTCAACATCAATGGGGTGGATCAGTCCGATCGTGGCCACATGATCGGTCGCCGTATGAATGGGCACGAACGTGACATCCCACCAGGGCGGGCCGGCCTTGGCGGGCGGCGCCGGGCGACGGACGATGCGCGTGCGTCCCTCGCCGATCTCCGGGGGTGGGGCCAGCGCCTGCAACAGCAGGCGCATCGGTTGCGTCCCCTTCTTTTTCAGGGGGCGACAAGCGAGACCGCGGACGCTTGCAGCGGACTTGCCGGTCAGCGTTTCCCACGCGGGATTGACGTAGCGGATCTGCCCGCGCCGGCTCAGCAGGAAAACCGGGTTGCGGGCATGGTGAAAAAGGGTGCTCCAACTGCCGGCCGGTTCTGCCGGTAGATCGTTCACCGCAGGGGAATCGGGCTCGCTCATGGGAGCAATCCGCGGGGAATCAGACGAGTGAGGACAGGGCATACAGCGCGAAGCCGATGCCGAACAGGAACAGCGACATCCGCAGACCCCAGCGGAACGCCTCGCGGAAGATCATCGACCAATTGTCGAAGCGCGTCGCGCTGTAGACGATGCTGACGACAATGATCAGGATGGGCAGATGCCAGTAGATGCTCATGAATCGGCCACGACTCAGATGGTCGCGGTTTCCTTTTTGGGAGAGGGAGTCGACTCGTCCTTGACCATGACTTCGCGGAACGCGGGGCCGGCAATCGCATCGTAGATTACCAGGATGTTCAACACCCCTGCAATCACTGTGTAGACCCAGCCGAGATCCCACGTCTTGCTTTCTTCACGCTGCAGTCGGTTGATCTCGTCACTCGACGGGGCTCGCATCATCCGGCCCAGGGCAGGGCCTTCGTCCTTCTTCTCATCGAAGTTGATGTACTGCCAGATCGCAGGCCACGCGGCGATGCCGATGAAGAACTGGCCCACGAAGTGCGGCCGATGGTAGAGATCGTTGCCGAACCGCGCCAGCGGGGAACTGCCATCGCGGGCGTCGATCAGGAACACGTTCTTGCGCTGGCCCAGGTTCCAGCCGTAGAAGAACAACGCATACAGCGCGACGAAGAACACCAGCCCCTTGGCGACCCGGCCCTGCTTGATCTGCCCCAAACCGGGGATCAGGTAGCTCAACAACCCCGCAAGGAAGTCGAGCTTCACCGGCGGAATCGGCGTCGGGCCGGAGTTGACGGCTGTCGGTGGCATCGCGAGCCCTGAGAATCGTTGGAAGCCCGTTCAACAGGGCATTCGTTCGTCGGCATTCAATCTTAGCAACTTCAACGGGTGGTTCAATGACGCGAAGGGGCATGCCGCGCGTTTAGCCGCGACGCGCAGCGGAGCGTTTGAGTCCGCGCTCCGCTGCTAACCTCAAACGGTGAGAAACCGATCGCGCCCTGCGATTGCCCATGAGCCGATCACTTCGCCGCGTTCAATCACGGTCGCCCGTTGATGCATCGCGCAGGTCGGGCAGATGTGCGTCGGGATGGCGAAGACCACCTGCCCCGGCAGCATCGTGCCCGGTGTTGGTGTCTCGATCACCAGGTGTTCCTCGTTCTGCAGCAGGGCCGTGTACTCGGGAACATCGAGCAGAATGAGCCGCTTGCCGGCGGGCGGGTCGCTGGCGACCGCCTTGTAGCCCAGGTCAAGCGTGACCCGTGTCGGCGATGGCCGGGAGACGACGCGCGTAATCAGCAACGCGGCGGGCTTCAGCCCGGCCAGATCCTTGAACTTCGACCCATAGCCGTTGTCGTGCAGCACGAAGGTGCCGGGCGACAACTCGAGGTTCGGGAGGTTCTTCGCCGCCCAAAGCGTGAAAGTTGGCGTACCGCCGCACACGAGTCGTGGCACCTGAACGCCCGATTGTTCCAACGCCTCACGCATCGCCAGTACCGGAGCCAGCAACTCGTCCACTGCTTGCCCGCGTTCATCAAGCGATTCCTGATGATTGTGCCCGTCATAGACATGGAAGCCATCGGCCCGCAGCCCAGGCGTCTTCGCGATCAGGCGGTACAGATCGGCCGCCGCCGCGCCCGGCGGGATGCCCGTGCGGTGCTGACCGACATCAAGGTCAAGGACTACATCCAGCGTGCGGCCCGCGGCCGACATCGCTTCGCCCAATGCCGCGACACCGACCGGATGATCCGCCAGCACGGAGAAGCGCACTGCGGGATACTTCGCTATCAGCAGCGCCAGGCGGCCTACGTTGGGGCCGACAATCGGGTAGCTGATCAGCACGTCGAGAGCCCCGGCGTCGGCCAGCAACTCCGCCTCGGCAATGGTGGCGGCCTTGTGTTTGCGGATGCCGGCAGCGATCTCCAGGCGCACGATTTCGCGCGTCTTGTGCGTCTTCACGTGCGGCCGCAACCGCTCCGCGGAGCCGGCAATGCGGATCACCTCGGCGATGTTCGCCTCGATGATCTCCTTGAAGAAGATCAGCCCGGGAGAGAAGATCGACCCGGAGTCGCGGATGAAGTAGGATGAGTTCATATGTGTGGCATAGCCTGACCGGGGGCGAGCGTCCAACGGTAACATACCGCGGAACGGCTGCCAACGATTCGCGGGTGCCGGGTACCTGAGTACTTTGCACGCCCAATGATGACGTCAACTACTCCGCCTGTCTCACTTCTCTGCCACCCGACAGGAGACTCGCGCCAAAACGTGAGACTCGCGCCCAAACCGTGAGACAGTCGCAGCATCAATTGATTGGCAGCCAAGGCTGGCTTTCCGGCCACTTTCAGTCGAACTCGGTCCGCGAATCTCCTTGCACCCGCACACCGGCGCGATACGATCAACCGGCACCTGACAAGGAGTTCCGCCGATGCGATTCGTTCCACTCCTCCTGCTTCTCACTGCTGCCGCCGCTCACGGTCAGGATTACTCGCGCGGCGAAGCGATGATCGAGGACTACTTCCGCAAGCAGGCCGCGCAGATCGGCAATGACAAGCTCAACAACTGGACGAAGCACGAATGGGAGCGCAACCGCCCCGAACTTCACCGCCAGTTGATGGAGATGCTCGGCCTCGACCCGCTGCCCGCCCGCACCGATCTGAAACCCGAGATCACCGGCAAGCATGAAGCGGCCGGCTACACCGTCGAGAAACTGACCTTCCAGTCATTCCCCGGCCTGTACGTCACGGCCAACTTTTATCTCCCTAGGCCGTTGCCGAAGGAGAAGCTGCCGGTCGTCCTGTACGTGTGCGGGCATGGCAACATCGTCAAGAAGATCGACGGCACGGAAGTCTCGTTCGGCAGCAAGGTGAAGTATCAGCATCACCCGGCCTGGCTGGCTCAGCACGGTTACGCGGCCCTGATTCTGGATACGCTGCAACTCTCCGAGATCCCGGGCATCCATCACGGGACGCACCGCTACGGCATGTGGTGGTGGCACACTCTCGGCTACACGCCTGCGGGGATTGAATGCTGGAACGGCATGCGGGCGCTCGACTACCTGGAGACGCGGCCCGAGGTCGACATGAAGCGCGTCGGCCTGACGGGCCGATCGGGCGGCGGGGCCTATTCCTGGTACATCGCCGCGGCCGACCCGCGCGTGCAGTGCACCATCCCCGTGGCCGGCATCGCCGATCTGCAGGCCCATCTGAATGAAGGTTATCCGGGACCATTGCAAAAGGGCGTGATCGCCGGGCACTGCGACTGCATGTTCCTGGTGAATACCTACCGCTGGGACTTCGCCAAGGTCGCCGCCCTGTGTGCCCCGCGCCCGCTGCTGCTCGGCAACAGCGACAAGGACCCCATCTTTCCCGTCGAAGGCTACCGCCGTTTGGCCAACCAGGTGAAGTCGATCTACGCAGGCTATGGCAAGTCGGAGAACTTCCAGCTTCTCGAAACAAAGGGTGCACATGTCGACACCCCCGAACTGCGCGAAGGAGCCTTCCGTTGGTTCAACCGCTGGCTGAAGGATGAAAAGGGACAGATTATCGAGGACAAGTTCACCCCGGTCGAACCGGAGGACCTGAAGGTGCTGTCGCGCATCCCTGAAGCGGCCATCAACGATCGCATCCACGATTATTTCATCAAGCCCGCCATCGTCGATCTGCCAAAGTCCGAACAGGTGATGCGTGAATGGTGGCCGGGCCAGAAGGCTGCTTTGCACGAGGCGTTGAAGTCCAAGGTGTTCCGCGGCTGGCCGGGCGAACCATCGAAGCTGAACCTGAAGCCCGCAGGCGATCGCACCATCGACGGCGTCCGCCTGCGTTCATGGGACTTCACCAGCGAGGAAGGGATCGAATTGCGGCTGCACCTGATGACGGCCGGCCGTACGGCGAAGCCGACGCTTGTCGTCCTCAACGCACTCGATGAACCGGACTGGGCCACCTGGTGCGCCGACCTGGGCCCCGAGTTCGCCGACATGCTGCGGGCTGACCCATCAATCAAGCGGGATGATGCGAAGTTCAAGCAGAACCAGCGCGTGATGGACCGCCTGGGCTGGGCATTCGCAGCGGTCTGCCCGCGCGGCATCGGGCCGACGCGTTGGGCCGCACCGGGCAGCCCGAACGACATTCAGATGCGCCGGCGCTTCGCGCTCGTCGGGCAGACACTCGATGGCCAGCGCGTCTGGGACGTGCGACGCGGGCTGAGCGTGTTGCGCGCACAGCCGAACTTGAAAGGCACGCCGCTGTGGCTGCAGGGGAAAGCCGACATGGCCGGCATCTGCCTGTATGCGGGGTTGTTCGAACCCGATGTGGTGCGCATGGACCTTTGGAACCCGCCGACGTCGCACAAAGAGGGGCCGATCTTCCTGAATGTGCGCAAGTACATGGAAATGCCGCAGGCGCTGGCCCTGGCCGAGAAGCAGCAGGTACGGCTCTATGTCAGGAGTGCCGACGCTGCCAAAGAGTGGGACTGGCCGATGCAGTTGCAGAAGGCGCAGGGCGGGAAGTCCTTGCAAATCCGCGTCGTGGGCGATTGAATACGGATGGTTGTGTTGGCAGAATGTTCCGTTTCAAATGTTCGAGAACCCCATGTCCGACGAAGCACGAGAACCGCATGGATCCAGCCACGCTCCCGCCATCCCGGCGGCTGGCCTGCCGGCGCAGAACCTGCGCATCGACCTGAACGCGGCCAACCTCACGACCACTTATACGAACTTCTTCCGCGTCACCGGCACGTTCGAGGAGTTGGTGATCGACTTCGGCCTGCACACCGGCACGATCCAGCCCGGCGGTCCGGAACCTGTGAAGATGTCGCAGCGGCTGGTGCTGAGCTACGCGACCGCGAAACGGCTGATGGCCGCGCTGCAGGTGGCGATGGCACGGCATGAACAAGTCTTCGGCCCGGTGGAAGTCGACCCGCAGAAACGCGCCCGTAAACCCGTGTGAGGTACCGCCGATGAGCAACGCACGCTGTGGCAGTTGTTCGGCCGATCTGTCGGTCGGCGAACTGGACGATGGTTGGTGCAGCGCCTGCGGCAAGGCGATCGCGGGGTTCGTCTATCGTGAAGCGGGATTGAAGGGGCGGAAAGAGAAGGCGCTGCCGCGTGCCCAGAAGACGGCGACGCGCCTGGAAGCACCGTCCGCCGATCCGGACGATGCCCCGGCCAAGTGGCAGTTGGCGTTGATCGGGGCAGCGATGGTGGGCATCGCCGTAGTTATCGTGCTGGCGTTTCTGTAAGCGCGGGATCACTCGACATGATGCCGATCGTTCCAAAGGCGAATCACCGGGTCGTGCGGTGGGTGCTCGAAGCCGAGGATGCTGACGCTGGCAGTGCCGAGGAACAGCTTTTCCCCCATCGCCACGGGTGAACCGAGAAATCGCGAAGCAACCACCCGCAGGATATGTCCGTGGGCGAACAGGATCACGTTGCCGTCCAGCGCGTTGACGCGACCCAGCAACTCGTCGACCCTCGCTGTAACCTGATCGGGTGACTCACCACCGGGGCAGCCGTCGCGGAACAGGTGCCAGCCGGGGGCCTTCTGGCGAATCTCAACCGACTTCAGGCCTTCATAGCTGCCATAGTGCCATTCGAGCAGGCCGGGCTCGTCGCGCAGTTGACCGCTGTAGCCGGCGATCTCGGTCGTGCGCTTCGCGCGTTGCAGCGGACTGGTGAGCACATGCGCGAACGTGATCCCTTTCAGGCGCTCGCCGAGTTTCAATGCGTCCGCTTCGCCGCGGATCGTCAACGGGATGTCGGTCCGGCCCGTATGCCGACCCGACAGGGCCCACTCAGTCTCACCATGGCGGGCAAGGTAAACAGCAGTCGGCATGTTGATGTCCCCATCGGCGTTCATCGATCGATCAGCAGCATATCCGCGATATCCAACGGCAATTCGATGACAAGGTCATTGCCTTCACTCTTCGCCGTCAGCGTCCCGCGTTCGACGCTGCGGACTTTCACGGCCGGGGCCGCATCTCGGATGCGCACGGTCAGTTTAGCGATCGGCTTGCCTGTGTAGTTCATCAACGGCACAGCGAGTTTGACAGGCTTTCCGTCCTTCATTGTGTCGATGCAGGTCGTCTCGACCAGCGGTTCGCTGCATTCGACCGGCAGCGTGTTCGAGGTGCCGGTGACGAGTTTCCGCAGGCCAGGGTCCATGGTGGTTGGCAGCCGATGCGCGAAGGCCGCATCGGTCGAGCCGCGGTCGACCGGCGCGGGCGGCAGGCCGCTCTTCAGGTACGCCTGCCCCGGCAGAAAGCCCCACAGCCGGGTTTCGCCTTTACCTAGTGCCCTGCGTACCAGGGCGGGCTTGCCGTCGCGGAATGTGCCATCGACGACGCCGTCGGCCGCTTCCAGTTGCTGCTTCCAGACGATGACGGGAATGCCCTGCATGTCGTCGATCGGTTCATACAGCGGCAGATCCTGCTTCGTCAGGAACGGCGTGTTCTCCTTCAACAGATATTTGCTGATCAATAGCGGGTCGGTCGTCAGCTTCTGGCTCTTCAGGCCGTAGAGGGCCAATGCCTCGGGGTTCTCCTTGCGGAACTCATCAATGCAGCCGCCGCCCGCATGGGCGACGAGGGTACCGCCCGCTTCCACCCAGTTCTTCAAGGCCCTCACAACGCTGCGCGTCAGGTACTGTTGCGTGACGTAGATGCGGTCGTACCCCTTGGCCCGGCCTTCGATCACGTCGTCTTCGCTCAGAAAGTCGACTGGCACCTGCGCATGCCGCAACGCGTACCAGATCGCCTTGCGTTCGTTGTTGTGCATGGCAAACGTTTCGTTGCCGACGCCGGTGAGAATGTCATCGGCGGCGGAGAGCAGCAGACCGACCTTCGCGGGCCGCACCTTGCCATCAATCACGTAATCCTCAAACGTGCCGGCCTCATGACTGACTGCGTGAATCTGCCGGAATGTGCCAAGGTCGTCGGTGGCGACATAGTTCTCCGTCGCGCCCACCGCCATCGGCGAGCCGCAGAAGTAATGCACCATCTTCGCGCCGTGCGCCACCGCGGAGTAGAACGACAGCCGGAAGTCCCTGGGCGTATTGCCCGGCGAGTGCGGCATCACGTACATGAGGATCGGCAGGTTGTCGTACTTCGCCCCGGCCCGCAGCCCGCTGGTCAGGTAGCCCATCGCCTGCACGCTGAACTCGGGAATCTGCCAGACGTAGTCTTCGCTCCAGGGCAGCGACATCGCCCGCAGCTTGAACGTGCGGATGTAGTCCATCTCCGTCACGAGATAGTTCGCGTGCGGTGAGTAGTTTGCCCCCGTTGACACTCCTTTGGTGGCGTAGTACGCCGTCCCTTCCGCGTACAGTCTGCCGCCCTTCTCCTTGGCACAGATCTGCGAATAGTAGTAGAGCGGATGCTGCTTCAACGCAATCGCTTCCTCGGTCGTCATCTTCCGGTTGACGTTGATGAACTTCACTTCGCCGTCGTACTTGATGCCACGTTCTTTCAACCATGCGGCAAACTCTTCATCGGTGACAGGCAATGCCGGCAGGTGGATCTCGTCGCCATAGGAGACGATGCGGACGTCGGTCAGGCCGTTGGGCAACTTGGCCTCGCGGGCCTTGATCGCGTCGACCTTCGGATCGGGCCAATGCGCCATCAGTTGATTCTTCACCCCCGGTTGAGCAAGCGTGTTGCTGCCCAGCGCCGCGGCAAGTTTCTGGCCGGATGCGTAACTCAGGCCGTTGCCGAACTCCATGATGCCGTAGACCAGGAAGCGCTTCGGCACACTGCCTTTGGCGGGGAACTTGGCTACTTCGCTGTTGAGCCAGTCGAGTGCTTCGCGCACGCTGCGAATCTCCGGCAGCCAGTAGCGTTCTTTCAGAATGGCGGCCAGGCGGGGGTTCGGCGCGATGTTCCCGGGAATCTCGAACGACGTCGGCTCCTTCAGCAGATACTCCTTGATCGGCTTCAGCCCGCCTTTGCCGTCGGGGATCGCGAACTCCAACTTGAGATGCAGTCCTGCCACCTTGCCCGCATACTCGGCCTTCATGGTCCAGATGCAGTTGTTCATGCTGTCGACAAGCGGACCCAGCGGCACCCAACCGGAAACGTCGCCGGGTTGCAGGTACAGTTCGTCGGGGATCGCGTAGCCGGGGCCGGCCTTGGCTTTCTTCTTCGGGTCCGGCTTTT
>JBBQII010000037.1:0-12620 GCA_038324795.1 Gemmatales bacterium | reverse complement strand
GAACCGCAGTCGTGGCAGATGAACGATATGCTGTTCGTTTGATTCACTGGGGTCGGCTTCGGTCTGCTCGATGGTGCCTTTCACCACGAAGCTGGCGAATTCCTTGCGGATTTCTTCCAGCAGCGTCTGCGAGATCGGCTGGTGCAGGCGCAGAATCAAGTCGCCCTTCACGTAGCGCATCGAGTGGTAGACGCGGGTGAAGTTCACCACTTCCTTCACAGCCTCCTCGACCGAGTCGGTCACGCGATACAGCGCGGTATCGTCGGGGGAGATCAGCCTGCGTTCCAGAAGTTCGGCGCGGATGAACTGGTCCCAGCTTTTCCAGTAGTTGCCGCCCGGCCTATCAACGCAGACGACCGGGAAGAGATGGCTTTTCCCGGTCTGCACCAGCGTCAGAGCTTCAAAACCTTCATCGAGCGTGCCGAAGCCGCCGGGGAAGAGGATGACGGCGTCGGCTTCCTTCACGAACATCAGCTTGCGGGTGAAGAAGTATTTCAGCGTGACGAGACGCTCGTTCGCCTTCATCATCACCGGGTTGGCGCTCTGCTCGAATGGCAGCATGATGTTCAGGCCCAGGCTGTGCTCATGCCCGGAGCCGACATGGGCAGCCTCCATGATGCCGCCGCCCGCACCGGTGATCACCATGTACCCGGCATCGGCGATCTGCTTGCCGAAGTCGGCCGCCTGCTGGAACGACGGGTCATCCGGCTTGGTACGCGCCGAACCGAAGACGGTGACTTTGCGCTTGAGCCGATAGGCGCTGAACACCTTCAGCGCGTAGCGCAGTTCCTTGAAGGCGACGCTCATCATCTTGACGTCGCCGCGAGTCGAATCGTCGCGGCCGAGTTTCTCGGCCGTTTCCTTCATGTCGCGGACGAACTCGGCCACTGTCTGCGGTCGGCGTTCCACCGAACGTGCGGCCGGGAACTCCAACGGGTCGGGGTCGAACGCGTCGAATCCATACGGAAGGTCATCGCTGGTCATGTCGCTCTCAATCTGAAATCGGGACGAAATCATCTTACGAAACCAGTTGGGATCCCGCATAATTGCAGCATGAACCGACGGTCCTTCTTCCATGATCTGTCACTTGGCCTGGGCGGCATCGCCGTCGCCAGCCTGTCGTCCCGGGCGGACGTGCGCATCGCGCCTCAGCGGCCGCGCGTCCGGCGGGTCATTCAGGTCTTCTGCCCGGGCGGGGTCAGTCATGTCGATACGTTCGACTTCAAGCCCGAACTGATCGCCCAAGACGGTAAACCGCTGACGGGCAAAGGGAAGATCGACACTTTCTTCGCGCAGCCCGGCAACCTGGCCAAGAGTCCGTTCACCTTCAAACAGCATGGCCAATGCGGGCGCTGGGTCAGCAATATCTTTCCCCAGTTGGCGACATGCGTTGACGACCTGACGTTCATCCACTCGATGTCGGCGAAGAGCAGCAACCACACGCCGGCCGGGTTCCAGATGAACAGTGGCTTCATCATGAACGGCTACCCGGCCATGGGGTCGTGGGTCTCCTACGGGCTGGGCAACGAGAGCGATAACCTGCCCGCGTTCGTCGTACTGCCCGATCCGCGCGGCCTGCCGGCCGGCGGAGCGATCAACTGGTCGAACGGCTTCCTGCCCGCGTCGCATCAGGGGGTGGCGTTCCGGGCGACGGGAGAACCGATCACCGATTTGCAGACACCGAAGGAAACCAGCGCGGCCGAACGCGAAGCCGCGACTTCGTTGCTGGCGAAGATGAACAAGGGTTACAAGGAAACCCACCCCGACGACGGCAGCCTGACTGCCCGCATCCGCTCCTATGAACTCGCGGCACGGATGCAGTTGACCGTGCCCGAGGCCGTCAATGTCGATGGCGAAACCGAAGCGACCCATCGGCTGTACGGCATGGACAACCCGACCAGTGCCGCGTTCGGCCGCAACTGCCTGCTGGCGCGCCGACTGGTCGAGCGCGGGGTGCGCTTTGTGCAACTCTGGAACGGCGGCGCGTTCGGCTCGCCCCGCATCAATTGGGATGCCCATGAAGACGTGCACGACAACCACACGAAGCAGGCGGCAACACTTGATAAGCCGCTGGCCGGATTGCTCAAGGACCTGAAACAGCGTGGCCTGCTCGACGATACCCTGGTGCTTTTCACCACGGAGTTCGGCCGGACGCCGTTCACGCAGGGAGTCGGCAGACCCGGTCGGGACCATCACCAGCATGCGTTCACGGTCTTCATGGCCGGTGCCGGGTTGAAGCCCGGCACCGCCTATGGTTCATCGGACGAGTTCGGCTACAAGATCGCCGAGAATGAAGTGACCATCTACGACTTCCACGCCACCATCCTGCACCTGCTCGGCATCGATCACACGAAGCTCACCTACTACCACAACGGCATCCAGCGCCGACTGACCGACGTGCATGGCGAAGTGGTGGAAGGCGTGTTGGCGTGATTACTTTACTAACGACGCCTCGGTGATCAGCATCCCCGCGATGGCCGAGTTGATGAGCGTTGCGAGGAACCCGCCCAGCAAGGCACGCATCCCGAGTTTTGCCAGGTCGCCTCGCCGATTCTCCGCCATCGAGCCGATGCCGCCGATCTGAATGCCGATCGAGGAGAAATTCGCGAAACCGGTCAATGCGAAAGTAGCAAGCGCGATCGATCGCGGGTCCATTCCCTTATAGTCATTCGTCAGCGAGATGAATGCGACGAATTCGTTGAGTACCAGTTTTTTGCCAAGCAACTCCGCGACGGAAGGCACATCCTGCATTGGCACACCAAGGAGCATTGCAACCGGCGCGAAGACAATTGAAAAGATCAGTTCGAGCGACAATTTCGGATCGATCAACCCCAGCAGGTAGTTGACCATTGCAATCAGCGCGATGAAGGCGATAAGCATGGCAGCAATGTTGAGTACCAGTTTCAGACCGTCGCCGGTGCCGGCAGCTGCCGCATCAAGGATGTTGACGTGAACCTTCTCATCTGCAGTTTTGACGAAGCCGCGAGTCTCCGGCGTACCGGTTTCGGGGTATAGAATCTTGGCAATGTACAACCCGGCCGGGGCAGCCATCACGCTGGTCGCAAGGATTGCGTAGGCAGGTGCCCCCATGCCGATGAACGCAGCCATCACACCGCCGGAGATGGTGGCCATGCCGCCAATCATGAGCGCCAGCAGTTCGGAATTGGTCATTTTGGGGATGTAGGGCTTCACGATAAGCGGTGCTTCAGTCTGCCCCATGAAGACGTTGGCCGTGGCCGAGAGTGTCTCCGCTCCGCTGACGCCGCGCTTGCCCATTACGAAAACCATCACCTTCGCGAATACAAGCACAATTTTCTGAAGGATCCCGAGGTAGTAGAGAATGGTGAAAAAGCACGAGACGAAGATGACCGTGGGAAGGATGCGAAAAGCGAAGTTTACCGAATACTTGTCGGTAAACGCGCCCTTCATTTTGTCCGGGTCTGCAAGCGCACCAAAGACAAAGATCGAACCGGCATTGCTGAATTCAAGGAACTTCTCGACGACTCTGCCTATGACGTGGAAGAGGTTGTAGACGGGTTCCACCTGCAATATCAGAGCGGCGATGCAGACCTGAAAAGCAATACCGACCGCTACGGTCCGAAAGTCGACATCACGCAGGTTGGCGGAGCAGGCCATCGCCAGGCCAATGAAGCAGACGACGCCGATGGCCGCCTGGCCCTTCAGACCAATAATGTGACTGGCCTTCCAGGCAATGAACGTAAGCAGAACGATACCGGCTCCGATGGCGAAACGCCACCAGAGAGGCATCGGTTTTGAGACTTGTGTCATGGAGCTTCCCGGCCGGTTGAGTGCGGTTGAGAGGAGCCCCTATTGAATCGTCGGAACGCGGAAAAGCAATCACAAAGTCGCGCTCGCCCGGCGATTCATGCTTTCGCGCTCACGAGTTTCTTCTCCGCTTCCACCGCGGCGGCCTCGTCCCGTTGCGCTACGGCGGCGATCTCTTCCTCCTCCGTCGGCAGCACGGCCGGGGCGGTGACGATCGTTTCGTGGATGTAGCGCAGCTTCTCAATGACCGGGTCGGTCAGCACGAACGGGTAGGCGTCCTGCATGCCCATGTCGCGGTTGAGGTTGTTCAGCAGGAACGTGATCGGGTACCAGGCCCTGATCATCCGGTCGAACGTATGCGGGTGATCGATCGACGACAGCGGGATCGCCTTGAGCGTCGGCTGGTTCGTGCGTTTCGGCGACATTGAAAGACCGGTGACGGCCGCGGTCTCCAGCACTTCGTTGATGTGCATGTAGTGCGTCCATGTCTCGGCCCAGTCTTCCCAGGGATGCATGGTCGAGTAGGCACTGACGAAGCTCTGCTGCCAGTCCGCCGCGGGGCCGTTGGCGTAGTACTTCTTCAGTGATTCGGCATAGCTGACTCGTTCATCGCCGAACAGTTCCCGGCACTTGTCGAGCCGATCGCTGTTCAGGATCAGCCGGTCCCAGTAGTAATGGCCGACTTCGTGGCGGAAGTGCCCCAGCACGGTGCGATACGGTTCACGAAGGGCCACGCGCCGGCGCTCGCGTTCGGGATCGTCGGCCTCCGCCAGATTGATCGTGATCACGCCGTGGGCATGCCCGGTCAGCACCGGCTTGGCGTCTTTGTCCTTCTTGTCCGGGTCGGCCTTGAACTCGAACGCCAGGCCGCGTTCGGGGTCATCGACGCGGTTGAGGATCGGCACGCCCAACCGCAACAGGCTGTTGATCAGCCGGCGTTTGCCCGCTTCGAGCTTGAACCAGGATTCACGGTTGCCCGGCTTGTCCAGATCGGGAATCACTTGAGTCAGTCGGCAGGAAACGCAGTGGAGATGGTCATCATCTTTGGCGATGGCCCAGTTGCAGACGTTGTGATCGGTGTAGTTCGGGCACAGTCGGTACTCCCGTCCATCGCGCGTCTTCCAATGCATTTCGTCGACCGCGTCGAGCGAGACCACATCCTGCGTGTCCGGCACGTACGCGAGAAGTCGTTCGCAACTCAGGCAGCGGAAGTTCTCGAAGAAGACCAGGTGCTGGCAGTGGTCGCAATGGAAGATCTTCATTCAGCGGGGTCCTGTGGCAGTACGGTTCCATCAAAGCCAACGTGCGAGTTGCCCGGGGCAATGCCGCGAGAAGGCAATTCTATTCGGAACGTTGCCCCTTCGCCCGGCTTTCCAATGGCAGTGATGCGACCCGCGTGCCGTTCGACGATTTTACGGCAGATCGCCAGGCCGATGCCGGTCCCTTCATACTCGTTGCGGCCGTGCAAACGCTGGAAAATCTGAAAGATGCGCTCGGCATACTGCGGGTCGAAGCCGATGCCGTTGTCACTGACGTCGATTTGGCACATGTCGCGTTCGGGACCGTCGACCGGCGTCTCGATGAACGGTTTCCCCTGAACCGTGACGATCGGCGGCACCCCGGGCCGGGCAAATTTCAACGCATTGGCGAGCAGATTGAGGAACAACTGCCTCATCTGGGACGCGTCCGCCTGAATGACGGGAAGCGTGCGGCACTCGATTCGACCCTGCGTTTGCGACAGGCGCTCCTCGAGGTCGATCTGCACATCGCGAACGAGCAGATTCAAGTCGACATCCTCGAACGGGGTCATGCGCGTTGCCACGCGCGAGAACGTCAGCAGGTCGTTGATCAGCGTCCGCATCCGCGATGCGGATTTCGTGATTCGGTCGAGATATTCGCCTCCCTGTTCGCCCAACTGGCCGGTGAACTTCTGCGCGAGCCGATCACCGAACGCCTGGATCTTCCGGAGCGGTTCCTGCAGATCGTGCGAGGCGACATAGGCGAACTGCTCCAACTCCTGATTGCTGCGGCGCAGTTCCTCGGCAGCGGTTCGCTCATTTTTCTCCGCGATGCAGCGGACTTCGATCTCATCAATCAAGGCCGCATTACTCTCCGTCAGCGCGCGCGTGCGGTCCTGCACCAGTTCTTCCAACGCCTCGGCCCGGGTCTTGCGTTCGTGCATGTCGGTGCAGGTGCCGAACCAGTTGGCGATCCGCCCCTCTTCGTTCCGCTGCGGCAATCCCCGGCCCAGGAACCAGCGGTACTGATCATCGCGACCGCGGAAGCGGTACTCAATCTCGTAGGGAAGTCCCGTATGCACCGAATCGCCCCAGCACTGCTGCGCACGTTCGGTGTCCTCCGGATGCACGGCGGCCAGCCAACCGCTGCCGATGCTCGCCTCGAACGTTTGTCCGGTGTAATCGCTCCAGCGCTGATTGAAATACTCGACCGCGCCATCCGACCTGGCTACCCAGACGATCTGCGGCATCGACTCCGCGAGGCTGCGGAATCGCCCCTGACTGACACGCAACTCCCGTTCATTGCGTAACCGCAGCGAGATGTCCGCCGCGATCATGCCGACGCCCAACAGCGCCCGATCGGGCGAAAGGATCGGGAACAGGCTCGCCTGCCACGTACGGCCTTCCGCGCCGGCGATCCCGGGTTGATGCAACAAGCGGTCGATCACCTGTTCGCGAGTGGCAATCACATGGCGCAGATCGCTGACGGCCGTCTTGAGAAATGAATCAGCAATCTCGTCCAACCTGTTGCCGACAAGGCTGGACGTCACCCCGTCGTGCGCCTCGGCCAGTTGATGGTTGATGCGGATAATCCGCAGTTCTTCATCAAAGAAGGCCAGGCCGATCGGCGTGTTCTCGTAATAGTTGTCGAGCAGCGTGTGGAACTCCGCCGTCTGCCGCTGCAAGACCGCGCGTTCCTCCATCTGATGTTTCAATTCAATGGTGCTGAACCGCAACTGCTCTTCGGTCTGTCGACGGTACAGCAGTTCCCTGCGTATTGAGACGAATGCGAAGCCCGTCATCGCCAGTGTGAGAATACCGCCGATGGCGGTCGTCCAGATCGTCGTTCGCAGTTTCGTATTGGTCAAAGCAGAACGTTCGGCCAACAGATTGTTCTCCCGTTCCACCATTGTCGAAATCTTATCGCGAATCGTCTGCATCCTCACTCGGCCCAGATCGGACAAGACCAACAGCCGGCCAAATTCGACGCCCAGCAACTGGCCCATCCGGACCGAGAACGCGAGTTCAGAGAATTTGTCGGCGATATCCGGTTCGATGCTGTCCAGCGCGACCATCTGCTCGGGACTGTCCCGGATCAGGTTCCGCAGGTCGGCAATCCGGCTGTCGATCTGGACGACGCCCTGATCATAGGGTTCGAGATAATTCCGGTCGCCGGTCAGCAGGTAGCCGCGTTGACCCATCTCCGCGTCCTTGACATCAGAGAGAACGGCACGGACCTGCAGCAGGACTTTGTTGGTATGATTGACCTGCTCCGCATTCTGAATCAGTTCGAGGACGTTGTAGATGGTGATGGCCGTATTGATGCTCAGCGCCACCAGGGCAAGCACCCAGATGGCAACGCCGCGACTTCCGCTGATGACAGACATGAGCCTCTACCACCTGTCTGAAAGAAATTCAGGTCCCTTGCAAGACTTCGCCAACGTGGACGACTGTCACTACAATTACGCCACGCACCCTTGAAGGACACCTGATGAATTCTGCCGCCAATGAAACTCCTGCTGCTGAAGGCCGGCGCCTCCTCGTCGTCGAAGACCTGGTCGACGCGCGCGAGTCGATGCAGGAAATGCTTCAGATGGCTCTGAACATCCCCGTCGACATCGCCGAGGACGGGGCCAAGGGGCTGGAGATGCTCACCCGGCACCCTTACTCGATCGTCATCACCGACCTGCGCATGCCCAAGGTCAGCGGCATGAAGATGCTGGAAGAGATCCAGAACCGCAAGATCCCCACCACGGTGATCGTCACAACCGGCCACGGCAGCGTCAACGAAGCTGTCAACGCCATGCGATTGGGCGCGTACGACTTCCTCACCAAACCTGCTGACCCGCAACATTTGTGCCTATTGGTGCAACGGGCACTGCGCGAGCGAGCCCTGCACGACGAAGTCGCGGCCCTGCGCAACCAGTTGCACGGCCGCAATTCGTTCAAGAACGTGATCAGCAAAAGCCGCAAGATGCACGAAATCTTCGAGCTGATCAACCATGTGTCGGACACGAACACGACCATCCTGATCAACGGCGAGACCGGCACCGGCAAGGAGATGATCGCCCGCGCGATTCACCAGGCCTCGGAACGGCAGCGCAGTGGCCCGCTGGTGGCAATCAACTGCGCGGCCCTGCCCGAGACGCTGCTGGAAAGCGAACTGTTCGGCCATGAGAAAGGCTCATTCACCGGGGCCGCGGCCCAGCGCAAGGGCCGGTTCGAGCAGGCCAATCATGGCACGCTCTTTCTCGACGAAGTGGGCGACATCCCCGCATCAATGCAAGTGAAGCTGCTGCGTGTGCTCCAGGAACGCAAGTTCGAGCGCGTGGGCGGCACCGACACCATCGAGATCGACGTCCGCGTGATTGCCGCCACCAATCGACCTCTTGAAAAGATGGTCCGGGAAGGCAAATTCCGCGAGGATCTGTTCTACCGCCTGAACGTGATCCGCATTGAACTGCCGCCCTTGCGCGAACGCCCCGAGGACATCGCCGTGCTCTCGGCCCACTTCGCCGAGAAGTACGCGCGGCCGAACCATCCGCCGCTGGTCGTCTCGCCCGAAGCGATGGAAGTTCTGCTGGCCCACGACTGGCCGGGCAATGTCCGCCAGCTGGAAAACGCCCTGGAGCGTGCATGCGTGACGGCGACCGAAGGCGTAATCGGGGCAAGGCATTTGCCGCCCGAAATTGCGTTGAAGGCACCGGGCCGTGCGGGCATGAACGTCGATCTGGCGCGGCCGTTGTCCGACCAACTGGCCGAGTTGACCGCGTCGTTCGAGGAACGGTACCTGCGCAGAGCGATGAAGCGTTCCCGGGGCCACGTCGGCAAATGTGCCGAGATCAGCGGCCTGTCGCGCCGCAGCATCACCGACAAGCTGGCGCAGTACAAGATCGACAAGGAAGAGTTCAAGAAGGATTGATCACCTCTCCGGAGACCTCACATGACGAGTCTTCATCGCAGGCATCTCCTCCAGGCCGCGGTTGCCGTCGGGGCGATGTCGCCGTTGGCCGCCACCGCCGCGGATGACAAACAAGCATTGAAGGGGCGGATCAATCACTCGGCCGCGTTCTGGTGCTTCAACGTGGCCGGCGACAAGTGGGATGCCGGGACAATGTGCGGGCATGCCAGGGCGCTGGGCCTGAAGTCGGTCGAACTGATCGGTGAAGATCACTGGCCGACGCTCAAGAAGCATGGCCTGGTCTGCGCCATCGCCTCGAACACGATGCCCGGCGCCCCGTTCATGCGCGGCTTCAACAACCCTGCGTACCATGACGAAGTGATCACGCGCACCAAGACCGTGATCGACCGTTGTGCCGAGGCCGGGTTCCCCGCGGTCATCGGCTTTGTCGGCTACCGCTGGAAGAACGCGGACGACCCCAAGAGCGGCGAAATTACCCGCGACGAATGCGAGAAGAACTGCATCAAAGGCCTGAAGCAGGTGGCCGGCTACGCGGAGCAGAAGAAGGTGACGCTGTGCGTCGAGCATCTGAACACCCGCGACGACAGCCACCCGATGAAGGGACACCCGGGTTATCAGGGGGATGATCTCGACCTGGTCGCGGGCGTCCTTCGACAGGTTGGTTCACCGCGTGTGAAACTGCTGTTCGACATCTACCATGTGCAGATCATGCACGGCGACGTGATCCGCCGGATCGAACAGTGCAAGGACGTGATCGGCCATGTGCATACCGCCGGCAACCCGGGCCGCGGCGAACTGGACGACCGGCAGGAGATCAACTACCCGCCGATCATGAAGAAGCTCATCGACATCAAATACGACGGTTACGTCGGGCATGAATTCATCCCGACGCGCGACCCGCTGAAGGGGCTTCGCGAAGCCGTGGCTGCTTGCGACGTGTAACGCTCACCGCGCCTGCGGCGGATGCAGTTTCTCGTACAGCAGGTTCACCAACTGCTCGAGCAGGCACAGGTATTCCGTCCCCGCGATGGCACCGACCTGCACGAGCAATCGGCGCCGGCGCTCAATAAGCTCGACATACTTTTCGACACCGATCCTCGCCAGCGGGCCGTTGGGTCCCTGGATCGAGATCAATTCTTCCGCTTCGTCGTGCGTCAACTGAGCGGCCCGTTCGGGTTGCCGCTGCACCCAACTGGCGAGTTCCGGGTAGGTTGCCTTGTCCTGAAGCAGCTTCAGGGCCGCTTCGTCGGACGGATGCGAAAAGGCATGCATCCGCGCGAGCAGCCGTTCCAGCGGTTGCTCGCGCAGCTCGTTAACTTCGAGGCCCAGCGCCTCGGCACATTGCTTGACGGTGGCATTGCGCAACCGCCGGTCCGAGCCGCTCTTGAGGATCTCGCGGATCGTGTGGCGGTTGAGCTGCGCGATGCGCGCGAAGTCTTCCTGGTTCCAACCGCGCTCTTCGACGAGCCGGGCAATCTTGGCCGCCAGATCCATGCCCCGCGGCGGGGTCGTTCCATCCATATGAATCTTCGGGCAGAAATTCCGGTGCCGTGGTCGGGTCAATCCGTTTAGCGGCGTTCACTCCGGGAACGCCGACCACCGGTCGCAGTCAGCTTTCAATGCGGGTCGGGCATCAAGTGGAAGAGGGAAGATCGCGTATCAGCAAATCGGGAAGGTCATAACGCGACCCCTGAATGACATAGCGGCGGAACGGCCAATCTTCCACCGGCGCGATGGGATTGATTCCGCTTTCGTGAACAAAGAAGGTGTCACAAGCGGCCAACCCCCCGATTCGCGACTGAAACACCACTGCGTTCCCGTCGACAAACCGCTCCGGATGTCCGGGGGTGAACAGGCATTCCGACGGCATCCGCCCGGTCCACCAGCCGGGGCCGGAAAGGCGCAACTCGTGTTCGTACGGCGTCCCGCGCAGCACACTTTTGGCGGTGTCGAAGATGACGGCCGGCTTGTCGCCTTTGCGGATCGTCGCCATCCAGACTGCCTGCAGCCGCGACGCGGTTTCGAGTTCCTGTTTGATCGCATCACCCGGCTGACCGAAGCAGACCGTTCGAGCAGCGGTCGCGAACAGGCCGAACTTGCACGCGGTCGCCTGCAGCAGGCAGCGTGTGTGCACCTGGGCCGATGTGAAACCGGGTCTGCGGTAGGTGCGTGCGCGGTCCTCGGCGGCGATCGAAACGGCCACCGTCTCAGCTCCGCGTTTGAACAGCCGGTGGGCGACGTGCCCGGCAATCTCGTCCTCGCGATCGCCGGGCTGGACGTTCCGCGCGGTCGCCTGCAATGCCGAGGCGAGCAGCTTGCCGAGGTCCTTCAGGCGTTCCTGTTCATAGCGGCTCAACTTGCGGCGTTCGTGCGTCAGGAACGGAGCAACCTCTTTGCAGTCGCGGTAGGGCATATCGCTGGCCACTTTGCGGCCGTGGCACAGGTCGGTCAGGAACTGGTCGCGCGTCATCGTGCCGGGCCATTCCTTCAACTGGAAGCCCATGCCGTCGAGTTCTTCATCGAACAGCCGTTGGGTATCGACACTGCTGCAGATGATCCAGCGCTGGTGAGGGTTGACGAAGACGGCCGGGCATTCCTCGGCATGATAGACACCGCGTTCGGTGGCCCCGCACGTCATCCAGCGGGCGTTGGCGCGTTCCAGCAACAGCAGCGAGTCGCATTCCGCATCGGCCAGCATGCCGCCGACCTTCGCCTGCTTCACCTCAATGTCGACGCGCCGGGATGTCTCGGCCAACGGCATCCGCAGGGTATCGACGTCGGGTTCCACAGGGTTGTTCATGCGGATATTCTACGACACGTATTCCCGGCGAGCGAGGAGCGCAAACTACCTGTACGTGTTCATTTTTCCACGTCCCGGACCTGCTCGCGCCAGTCCTGGGCGCAACCCCACGGGAACAGATGGCAGAAGCCGCGATAAACAGGCCGCAACCAGTGCGGCAATGCCTTGCCCACCTTCGAGCGTGCCAGTTCGCCGACACAGATTTCGTCGAAAGGCTGCATCATCACATTGGTGCGCGGGTCGCCGTTGAGGAGAATGGCTTCGAGATCGACGATGATGACCTGCGGCTTCGCCCCGTGCGCGACGTTGGGGCGGATAATGTGCACGTCCTTGAAATCGGCCCCGTTGGTGAGCCCGCCGCAGCGGCGGATGAACGTGACGACGTTCTCCGGCCCGCGATACGCCACCGCGCGACTGCCGCCATCGACTGGTCCGTGAACAAACACCACGCAGCGGCGGTAGTCCTTTACCCGGCACTTGACCTGTTCGATCGGCAGGCCGAACTCGCTGGCCACGCAGTCAGCCAGGCCGGCGACCGTATGGCCCTCGACACGCGGATTACCGAGGATCGCCAGTGGAATTCGGCCGTCGGGGCCCACCCTGTACACGCCGCTGATCTCCGGCATTGATGCGACAACGATCTCCACTTCGTCCGGGCAACCGATGCGGTACGATTCCGCATTTACCTGCTCGTTCGCTGCCGCGGCCGGCTGTTCACTTGCCAGGGTCTGCGCGATTCGCGTGCGCGTCGTCGAACAGCCGATCAACAGCGCGCAACCGGACAACAGGACGGCAACTCCCGTGGCGTGACACAAAGATCGAGTTCGCTGCATGCACATGCGGCCTGGCCCGTCCCGATGAAGATCCTGAAATC